>CAINRS010000031.1 GCA_903852755.1 uncultured Actinomycetes bacterium
CCCACAGCGCCACAGTAGAAGCGACGTGAGACCGGCTCGAGCTCGTCGATGACCTCGAGCGCGGCGAGCTTCGGGGCGCCGGTCACCGAGCCGGGTGGGAACGTCGCCTCGATCGCGTCGACCCACCCGGTGCCGGGCCGCAGTCGACCCTCGACCGTGCTGACGAGGTGGTGGAGGCCGGGGTGCGACTCGACCTCGAGCAGTCCCGGCACCTCGACCGACCCCCACTCGCAGACCCTGCCGAGGTCGTTGCGGACCAGGTCGACGATCATCACGTTCTCGGCGCGGTCCTTGGCCAGGAACCCGTCCGGGGTCGACGCCGTCCCCTTGATGGGGGAGGAGCGCACCACGGCGCCGTCCCGGGCGAGGAACCGCTCGGGGGAGGCGCTCGCAACGGCGACGCCGTGGTCGCCGAGACGGACCACGGCCGAGAACGGTGCCGGGTTGCCGACGGCGAGGGCCGCACCCAGGGCGGCCACGTCGACGCTGCGCCCGGGTGGTGCCGGCGGGAGGTCCGCCGAGAGCACGCGGGTCAGGTTGACCTGGTAGACGTCGCCCGCGGCGATGTGCTCCCGGATCCGTTCGACACCCCGGCAGAACCCGGCCTCGTCGAGCGAGCTCTCCCAGGTGTCGACCGTCGGACCGGACCACGGGGCGCCGGGCCAGGGCACTGCGGGCCGGACCGTGGCGAACCGGGCGCACACCGGGGTCCCGTCGTAGGGCAGCACCACCGCCCAGAACCCCTCGGAGTCCAGTGCGGCGAGGTCCGAGGTGACGTCGACGAGGTCGGTGCAGAGCCGACCACCGACGACGGCGAGGGCTTCGGTGCCCGTGGAGCGACCTCGACCGACCACGCTCCGCAGATCCTACGGCCCCGCTCCGTGAGGGGTGCCATCTGCGTCCCGGGGGCCGCTGCTACCGTCAGGTGCTCGTGGCTCGAACGCGGTACGGACGTGGCCCGAGGACGTGGCCCCAGCGGCTCCTGCTCGGCTTCAACATCCTCCTCGTCGTCGCCTGCCTCGGCCTCGCCTTCGCCCTGACCAAGGTACGGACCACCCTGCAGGCCGTCCCGGTGGTCGACGTCGGGTCGTCGCTCAGTACTCCACAGGCCGTCGACGCCCCCCGCAACATCCTCATCATCGGGACGGACGCCTTCGAGGGCCTCGACGAGGCGGACCCGGTGGCGGCGGGGCGCGAGCGGGGCCAGAAGCTCGCCGACGTCATCATGATCCTGCGGATCGATCCAGCGGCGGGGACGGCCCAGCTCCTGTCGATCCCGCGTGACACGCGACTCGAGCTCCCCGACGGTTCGAACCAGCGGATCAACGCAGCGACGATGCTGTCGAACGGTCCGCGCTCTCTGATCCAGACCATCAAGCGCAACTTCGGGATCTCGATCGACAACTACGTCCAGGTGGACTTCGCCTCGTTCAAGGATCTCATCGAGGTACTCGGATCGGTGCCGGTGTACTTCACGACGCCCGTGCGTGACCGCAAGACCGGCCTCGACGTCCCCGCACCCGGTTGCGTGCAGCTCGGGCCGGACCAAGCCCTCGCGTACGCCCGGGCGCGGTCCCTCGAGTTCAACGCCTTCGGCGAGTGGGTCTACGACCCGACCGGCGACCTCGGGCGGATCACCCGCCAACAGGACTTCATGAAGCGGGCCATCCGGGCCGCGTCCGACCGGGGGATCCGCAACCCGCAGTCCGCCGTCGGGATCGTCGACGCCGCCGTCGGGGCGGTGGTGATCGACGATCGGCTCAACGTCGATGTGATCCTGCAGCTGCTCTCGCAGTTCCGGGAGTTCAACCCGGACGAGCTGGCGACGGTGCAGGTCCCGACCATCGAGGCCCCCGCCGACGGCGTGGCCTACCAGCGGGTCCTCTGGGACCAGGCGATCCCGATCATCCGGCCGTTCTGGGGGGTGGACCCGGTCGCCGGGGTGCGACCCCAGGACGTGATCGTCGACGTCGAGTCCAGCTCGGCAGGGCGGGAGTCGGGTGACCTGATGACCGCGGCCCTCGACCAGCTCGGATTCGACGCCGAGTCGTACTCCGGTCGCTCGACCGACCAGACGACCATCGTGTTCGGACCGGACGGTCGGGACGCTGCGGTGCTGCTCGCCCGGCACCTCGACGCCGTTCCGGCCCTCAGCGAGGACGAGTCGATCGTCGGCAACCGGGTGGTGCTCGTGCTGGCCGAGGATCCCGGTGGCGTCCGCAGCGAGCCGAAGCCGCTCGAGGAGCTCCCGGAGGAGTTCCAACCCGTGCCGACCACCACCACGACGACGGTGCCGCCGACGACTGATCCGGTGGATCCGTCGGCTCCGGCGCCGCCTCCGGGCGTGCCGACGACCACGGTGCCCGAGGGAGTGATCCTGCCCACCGACCCGGCCAAGGCGGCGACCTGCCGCTGAGGCCGTCGCACACGATGGGTCCGGTCGGTCGCCTCCGCCGGTAGCGTGTCGCAGTCAGAACTCCGGACGACCGAGGGGGCAGCATGAGGAGCAGCGTGGCCGTGGTCGGCACCGGGTACGTCGGTCTCACCACCGGTGCGTGTCTGGCGCACCTCGGACACGACGTGACCTGTGTCGACATCGACCCCGAGAAGGTCGCCCGACTCGAGCAGGCGGACATCCACATCCTCGAGGACGGACTCGAGGAGCTGGTGGTCGAGGGCCTGCGGTCCGGCCGGCTCCGGTTCACCACGGACACCGCAGCAGCGGTGCAGGGGCGGAGCTTCGTGTGCCTCTGCGTTCCGTCGCCCCAGGCGGACGACGGTGCCGCCGACCTGTCGTTCATCCGTGCCGCCGCCGCGGCCATCGGTCCGAACCTGGACCCGGGCGCGGTCGTGATCAACAAGTCGACCGTTCCGGTCGGGTCAACCGTGATCGTGGCCGAGGCGCTCGGTCGTGACGACGTGAGCGTCGTGTCCAACCCCGAGTTCCTCCGCGAGGGCTCGGCCGTGCACGACTTCCTGCACCCCGACCGGGTGGTCGTGGGGGCCGACGACGAGGTCGCGGCCATGAAGATGGTCTCGTTGTACGTGGGGCTCACGGCACCGATCGTCGTCACGGACCCGGCGTCGGCGGAGCTCATCAAGTACGCATCGAACGCCTTCCTCGCCGCCAAGCTGTCGTTCATCAACGAGGTGGCCGACCTGGCCCGGGCACTCGGAGCCGACATCGACGACGTCGTCCTCGGCGTCGGCTCGGACCCCCGGATCGGACGGAACCACCTCCGGCCGGGACCGGGGTGGGGTGGCAGCTGCCTGCCCAAGGACACTCGTGCGATGCTGCACATGGCCGCCGGGGCGGGACAGACCATGGGGTTGCTCGAGGCCGTCGTCGCGGTCAACGAGACCCGCTTCGACCGCACGACCGACCGGCTCGCCGATCTCGTCGGCGGCTCGCTCGACGGTGTGCGCATCGCGGCGTGGGGGCTGACCTTCAAGGGTGGGACCGACGACCTCCGCTCGTCGCCGTCGCTCGCCGTGCTCGAACGGGCGGTGGCCCGTGGGGCCGAGGTCGTCGCCTACGACCCGACGGTCCGGGCCGACAGCCCGGTGCTGCCCGGCGTGCGGACCGTGGACGACCCGTTCGACGCCTGCGAGGGAGCGGCGGCGCTCGCCGTGCTGACGGACTGGCAGGAGTTCCGTCACCTCGACCTGGACCGGGTGGTCTCCTCGCTCGGGGCCGCCCGTCTGCTCGACGCCCACAACCTGCTCGATCGTCAGACGGTCGAGCGGTGTGGGTTCACCGTCGCCCGCCTCGACAGCTGAGTCGTCCAGCCGCAGAGGAAGTGGCCGGTGCCGCCGCCGGGTGGTCGCGCTCCGCGAGACTCGATCCGGTGGAGCGCCCCGACGAGCCCGGTGACACGATCACGGTCGCAGTCGGCCTGACGCAGTGCTGGCACCGCGTCCCCGGGGGGACGGCGACGTCCGTGCTCGACCTGGTCGCCGCCCTCGGCGGGCGCCGCGGCATCCGGGTGGTGGGGGTGGGCCCGCGCTCGCGCCGCCCGCCGAGTCCGGAGGCGCCGGTGGTCCCGGTGCGTCGGCTGCCGCTGCCGCTGCCGGTTCTCTACGATGCCTGGAGCTGGTTCGGTGGACCCAGGATGGGCCGGTCGGTGCCCGAGGCGGACCTGGTGCACGTCACGGTGCCCATCAGCCCGCCGCGTGAGCGGGTGCCCGTGGTGGCCACCGTCCACGACGTCCTGCCCGTGACGAACCCGGAGTGGTTCAGCGACCGCGGCGTCGCCCTGATGCGGCGCGGCCTGGAGGCGATCGTCGCCTCCGCCGCCGCCGTCGTGGTCCCGTCCGAGTCCACCCGGCGCGGCTGCGTCGACCTCGGGGTGGATCCCGCACGGCTGCAGGTCATCCCGTGGGGTGCACCCGGCGTCCCCGAGGTGACCGCCGAGGAGGTGCGCTCGATGGAGCAGCGCCACGGCCTGCGGGCGCCCTACGTGTGCTTCGTCGGGACCGCCGAGCCGCGCAAGGGGTTGAGCGTGCTCGTCGACGCACTCCGCACCCTCGGTCGACGGGACCTGCAGCTGGCCCTGGCCGGGCCCCGGGGCTGGGGGGACGCAGGGGTCGACCGGCTCGGTGAGGTGCCCGGTGGTGTGGTCGAGCTGGGCCACGTGCCCCGGCGGGACCTGTCGGTGCTCGAGTTCGGTGCCGCCGCCGTGGTGCTGCCCTCGCTCGCCGAGGGGTTCGGGCTCCCGGTGCTCGAGTCGCTCGCTGCCGGCGCCGTGGTCGTCACGTCCTCCGGGACGGCGTGCGCCGAGGTGGCGGGCGACGCAGCGCTCACCGTGCCGCCCGGTGACGCCCGCGCGCTCGCGGAGCAGATCGGTCTGGTGCTCGAGGATGCACCGACGGCCCACGAGCTACGCGACCGGGGCCGGATCCGAGCGGCGAGCTTCACCTGGTCGGCGACCGCCGCGGGGATGGAGCGCGTCTACCGCTCGGTGCTCGGGCGGACCGGAGCGGGAGCCCCGTGATCCGGGTGCTCGTCAACCTGACGTGGCTCGTGCCGGGCGTGGTCGGCGGCAGCGAGGAGGCCACCACGGCGGCGCTCCGCGCCCTGGCCGAAGCCGACGACCCCGGACTCGACGTCCACCTGGCGGTTCTCGCCCCGTTCCCGGGAGCGCACCCCGACCTGGTCGACCGCTTCCCGACGGTCGTGCTCGACCAGTCGGGTTCCGACAAGGCCCGTCGGGTCCTCGCCGACCAGACCTGGTTGCCGGCCCTGGCCCGTCGGTTGTCGGCGGACGTGGTGCACCACGCCGGTGGCGTGGTGCCCCTGCGCCATCCGGGCCGGACCGTGCTGACGGTCCACGACCTGCAGCCCCTCGACCTCCCGGCCAACTTCTCCCGCACCAAGCGCACCTACCTGCGACTCATGTCCCGCCGGTCGTTCCGGGCGGCCGACGTCATCGTCGTCCCCTCCCGCTTCACCGCGGACCGGGTCCGTGCCCACGGCGCACCGGCGGACACACCGGTCCGGGTCGTGCCGTGGTCGCTCGGTGCGCCGACTGCCCCGGATCGGTCGTCGGATCGGCCGTCGGGTCGCTCGTCGGAGGTCTCCGGGGCCCTCCGCGGTCACCCGTACTTCCTGTACCCGGCGATCACGTACCCGCACAAGGGCCACCTGCTGCTGCTCGACGCGTTCGCGCAGGTTGCGGCCGACCACCCGGACACCCGGCTCGTCCTGACCGGCCGGCCCGGGCCCCTCGAGGGCACCGTGGCCGCACGCGCGGACCGACCCGACCTGCGGGGTCGGGTGCTGCGCACCGGCCGGATCCCGGCGGCGGAGCTCGACCGGCTCCGCAGTGCTGCGGTCGCCGTGGTCGTGCCGTCTGAGTACGAGGGGTTCGGCCTGCCGGCGCTCGAGGCGGTGCGTGACGGCACCCGGGTGCTCGTCGCGTCCGCAGGGTCGCTCCCCGAGGTGGTTCCGTCCACCGACGTGGTGCCGGCCGCCGACGTCCGGTCGTGGACCCGCGCCATGGCCGAGGTCCTCGACGAGTCCCCGGAGGAGCGGCGTGACCGGGTCGACCGGGCCAGGGCGCACGCCGCCGCCTGCACCCCCGGGGCCACGGCCGCCGGCCTGGCAGCGGCCTACCGGGAGGCCGCCGGGCGGGGGGTCGCGCGGTGAACCTGCTGGTGGTCTGTCCCCACTTCGCGCCCGACACGGCCCCGACCGGAGAGGTGATGACGGCGATCACGGAGGCCCTCGCCGAGCGGGACCACCGGTTGCACGTCGTGACCTCGCTCCCGTGGTACCGACTGCACGACGTCGAACCCGAGTGGCGGGGTCGTCGGTGGACCACCGAGTCGACCGGGTGGGGAGCGGTGACCCGGCTCCACCCGTTCCCCACGGACAAGACGAACATCCCCGCCCGGGCGCTCGCCTTCGCCGGGTTCACCGGAATGGCGACCCTCGCCGCCGTGACCTCCCGGACCCGGCCCGACGTGGTGTTCGTCATGTCACCACCGCTCCCGCTGGGTGCGGCGGGGTGGCTGGCGGCGGCCACGCGTGGCCGGCCGTTCGTGTTCAACATCCAGGACGTCTTCCCCGATGCGGCGGTCGAGGTCGGAGCGATCACGAACACCGGTGTGATCGCCGCCGCATCGACGCTCGAGCGGTGGCTCTACCGCCGGGCCGACGCCGTCACGGTCCTGTCCGATGACCTGCGCGACAACGTGGCGGCCAAGCTGGTCGGGCACCGCCCGGAGCGGGTGCGGGTCATCCCGAACTTCGTCGACACCGATCGCATCCGGCCGGCCGACCGGATGACCGACTACCGCCGGGAGCACGACCTCGGGGACCGGTGCGTCGTGATGTACGCCGGCAACGTCGGGATGTCCCAGTCGCTCGACCTCGTGGTCGCCGCGGCGGAGCGGTTGCGCGAGCGCGACGACGTGGTGTTCGTGGTCAACGGTGGCGGCTCCGCACTCGCCGGGCTGCGCGAGACGGCAGAGGGTCTGTCGAACCTCCGCTTCGTCGGGCTGCAGCCGCGGGAACGGCTGCCCGAGGTCCTCGCCAGCGCCGATGTGCACGTCGTGCCCCTGCGACGTGGCCTCGCCCGGGCCAGCGTGCCGTCGAAGCTGTACTCGATCCTCGCCGCGGGTCGGCCGGTGGTGGCGAGCGTCGATCCGGGCAGCGAGGTCGAGCGGACGGTCGCCGCCGCCGGAGCGGGCGTCTCGGTCCCGCCCGAGGACCCGGGTGCCTTCGTCGAAGCCCTGGTGGCCCTCGTCGACGACCCCGACCGGCGGGTCGCCGCAGGACGGTCCGGACGGCGGTTCGTGGAGCAGTGGGTGTCCCCGGCCGGGGTCGCCGAGGCCTACGAGGCGCTGTTCGCCGAGGTCCTCCGGACCCGGCGGTCGTCCCGTCGCTGAGGGCCGGATCGCGTGTGCAGCCGCCGGCGGTGCCAGCCGCTAGGTTGGCCGACCTATGGGCAAGGCCTCGCAGTCGAAGAAGATCAAGCGGGTCCAGCAGGCGGGTGTCAGTCGGGCGCCCGGTCAGCGGAGGCAGCTGGGCTACCCGGCCGCCATCGTGGGGATCGTCGTCGTGGGCCTCGTCCTGGTCTTCTTCGCCCGTGAGGCCCGCCGTGACACCGCCGCGGTGGTCCCGACCACCGAGGACGTCTGGTACGACGCCTTCGGGGTCGACATCTGCGGGAAGGTCCAGTCGGGGCTGGCCAACACGGGTGACGGCACCGGTCCGTTCGTGATCCTCGGGAACGGGTTGATCAAGATCGCGCCCTCCGCTCCGGAGGATGCGGGCGAGAACGCCACCTTCGGCCGGTTCGCCCAGGAGGTCGGGATCACCCTCGGCGAGAACTCCTTCACGCTCCCGTCGGGGACCACCTACACCACGGGCCAGCCCTGTCCGGCGGTCGAGGGCCAGCCCGCCCAGAACGGCACGGCGGCACTCTTCGTGTGGCCACCGCAGGCCAACGAGAACAGCGAACCCCGCAAGGTCACCTCCGGGCTGGGCGAGGTCCGGTTCACCGAGGACGGCCAGATCATGGTGCTGGCGTTCGTGGCCGAAGGTCAGCAGCCCCCGCTGCCGCCGTCGGTGGCCGCCCTGTCGGACCCCGAGGCCGACGGCACCCCGGTGACGACCACCCCGGGTGCACCATCGCCGGAGTCGACGACGACGACTCCGGATGGAGGCGCCCCGCCGTCGAGCGAGCCGCCGGCGAGCGCTCCACCGGCGACGGAGCCGGCGCCGACCAGCACCCCGGGGGGCTGACGGGTGCAGGCCGTCGTCCTCGTCGGGGGGTTCGGAACCCGACTGCGACCGCTCACGCTCACGGTCCCCAAGCAGCTCCTGCCGGTCGGTCACGTTCCGATGATCGAACGGGTGGTGGTGCACCTGGCGGCCGCCGGGGTCACC
>CAINRS010000032.1 GCA_903852755.1 uncultured Actinomycetes bacterium
CACCCAAGGTGCCTTCCCGCCTCGGGCGGGGATGTGGTCGGTGGAGCCGACAACCAAGTGTCCGGACCGGGTGCCGTCACAACAGCGCACCATGTCCAGAGCCACCCCGATTCCCGACGACCTGCCCGCCACCGGAGCGTGGCGCCCCGGTGACCCGGCGGGGGATCGGCGTTTCCACACCCTCCCCACCGACCGGCCGCTGCAGCTCGAGTCCGGTGCCCACCTCGACCGGGTCGACGTCGCGTACGAGACCTGGGGGACCCTCGCCCCCTCGGGCGACAACGCCGTCCTCGTGTGCCACGCCCTCACCGGCGACAGCCACGCCGCGGGGCGTGACGGCTGGTGGGAGGGCCTGATCGGGCCGGGGCGGGCGATCGACACCGACCGGTGGTTCGTGGTGTGCAGCAACGTGCTCGGTGGTTGTCAGGGCACGACGGGTCCGGCGTCCGTGGACCCTGCGACGGGTCGGCCACTGGGTTCGTCGTTCCCGGTCGTCACCATCCGCGACATGGTGCGGGTCCAGGCCTCGCTCGCCGACGGACTCGGGATCACCCGGTGGCGAGCGGTCGTGGGCGGGTCGATGGGTGGGATGCAGGCGCTCGAGTGGGCCATCACCTACCCGGATCGGGTGGGGTCACTGGTGCTGGCGTCGACGACGGCCGAGGCGTCCGCCCAGCAGATCGCGTGGAGTCACATCGGTCGCTCGGCGATCCTGGCCGACCCGGGTTTCCGCGGCGGTGACTACTACGACGCTGCGCCGGGCGAGGGGCCGTGGCGTGGCCTGATGGTCGCCCGGATGTGCGCCCAGGTGACCTACCGGAGCGACGAGGTCTTCGCCGATCGGTTCCACCGATCCGTCATCGACCGCTTCGAGTTCAGCGACGCCCCCGTGTTCGACATCGAGAACTACCTGGACTACCACGGCGTGAAACTGGTCCGTCGGTTCGACGCCAACTCCTACCTGCGACTCAACCGGGCGATGGACCTCCACGACGTGGCGCGTGGTCGCGGCTCCCGCAGGCGCGCGCTCGAGCGGGTGAGCGGACCGGTCCTGGTCTCCTCGGTCCGCAGCGACGGGCTCTACCCGCCGGTCCAGCAGTTGGCCCTGGTCGACGAGTTCGAGTCGATCGGACTGCCCGTCGAGCACATCGAGATCGACTCACCCCACGGTCACGATGCCTTCCTGATCGAGACACAGTTGCTCGGACCGGCCGTCCGCCGGTTCCTCGAGGACAGGCTCCCACCGGAGGAGGACCATGACCGACGCTGAGTTCCACCCCGACACGCTCGCCATCCGAGCAGGCCGCACCGCCGACGACCGGGCCCTCGCCCCGACCATCTGGGCGACGACGACGTTCACCACCGGAAGCGTGGCCGAGGGTCGCGCAATGGCCACGTCGACGGACGCTGCCCGCTTCTACACGCGGTACGGCAACCCCACGGTCGCCGCGTTCGAGTCTGCCGTCGCAACCCTCGAGGGCGCCGAGGCCGCCCGGGCGTTCGGCTCGGGGATGGGAGCGGTCGCCGGGGTGGTGCTCGGGTTGTGCTCGTCCGGGGACCACGTGGTCACCCAGCACCAGCTCTACGCCGGCACCCAGCTGCTCTTCCAGGCCGTGTGCCCCCGGTTCCGGATCGACGTGACCTTCGTCGATGCCACCGACCCGGATGCGTGGGAGGCGGCGGTCATCCCGGGCAGGACCACCCTCGTCTACGCCGAGTCGCCCGCCAACCCGCGGCTCGACCTGGTCGACCTGGACCGTCTGGGGGCCATCGCCGGTCCGGTGACGGTCGTCGACGCGACGTTCGCCACGCCGCTCGGCCAGCGTCCGCTGGATCACGGCGTCGACCTCTCGCTGCACTCGGCGACCAAGGCCATCGGCGGGCACAACGACGCGACCCTCGGGGTCGTCTCCGGCAGCCGGGAGCTGCTCGACTGGATCTGGGGCTTCGCCGTCCTGCAGGGGGCGAACGCATCCCCCCACGACGCCGCTGCGGGACTGCGGGGCCTGCGGACCCTCGGGGTACGACTCGAGCGGCAGAGCGCCACGGCGACCCGGCTCGCCGAGGCGCTCGAGGCCGACTCGCGAGTGCGCGGGGTGCGCTACCCGGGGCTGCCGTCGCACCCGCAGTTCGAGCTCGCCTCCCGGCAGCTCCGGCTCCCCGGTGGCCTGCTCACCTTCGACCTCCCGGATGTGGACTCGGGGGCTCGCTTCGTCGAGTCGACCCGCATCGCCCAGCTGGCGACCTCGCTCGGGGGACCCGAGACCCTGGTGACCCACCCGGCGTCCACGACGCACGTCAACCTGTTGCCCGAGGAGCTCGCCGCTGCGGGCATCGGGCCGGGAACGGTGCGCATCTCGGTGGGTCTCGAGGACGCCGAGGACGTGCTCGCTGACGTCCGCGCGGCGCTCGATGCCGCGCTCGGGTCCTCCTGAGCCGACCCGGTGCCCGAGCTGCTCGAGGTCGAGGCGTACCGCCGTGCGGCCGATCGGATCGTCGGCGCCACGGTCGTCGACGTCGAGTGTCCCGACCCGCGCTACCTCCGACGGACCGTCGGTGCCGAGGAGCTCGTCGCCGCCCTGGTGGGCGACCGGATCGTCGGGGCCGACCGCCACGGCAAGGTGCTGCTGCTCCGGACCGAGGGGTGCCGCACGCTCGCGGTCCGGTTCGGGATGACGGGACGACTCGTGGTCGCCGGCTCCTCGCCCATCCCCGAGCTGCACTACGGGCCGGCCGGGGACCCGGACGCACCGGTTCGTTTCCTCCTGCGAACCGGTGGGGGTCCGCTCTCGGTGGTCGATCCCCGTCGGCTCGGTTCGGTCGAACTGGATCCGGACCTCACGCTGCTGGGACCCGACGCTGCATCGCTCCGGGTCGCCGACCTGCGCCCGGCGCTGCGATCGACACGGGCGCTCAAGGTCGTCCTGCTGGACCAGCGCAGCGTGGCCGGTCTGGGCAACCTGCTCGTGGACGAGAGCCTGTGGCGAGCGGGTCTGGCACCGGATCGCCCGGCTGACTCGCTCTCCGGGCCGGACCAGGTCCGTCTCGCCCGCACGATCGTGCGCACCGTGGCCCTGCTCGGCCGCCGGGGAGGGTCGCACACGGGTGACCTCCAGGACGCCCGCGACGCCCGAGGAGCGTGCCCGAGGTGCGGGGCAACGCTGTCGGTCGCCACGATCGGCGGACGCACCACGGTCTGGTGTGCGGTCGAGCACGCGTGAGCTCCGTCCCCGGTCCCCGGATCCCCGGCGTGGCCGGATAGGTTCTGGGGCATGTTCGGTTCGTCCCGGATCCTCCGTCGGATGCTCGCCGGAGCGCTCGTGTGCGCCGGAACCGTCCTCCTGGCCTCCGGGGTGGCCGCCGCCCAGGAGGACCCGTTCGTGACCTCGGGGCCCGGCGCCCTGGGGGAGCGGGTGAGCGAGAGCGACCAGGCGACCCAGCGGCTCAACATGGCGGTGTTCGGACTGCTCGGCCTCGCTGCACTGGTGTCGGTCGGAACCGTGGCGTTCTGGCGGATGAGCGCGCCGATGGTCGAACGGGTCCAGGAGGTCCAGCCGGCGTTCCGCATCGAACACAAGTCCTCGTCTCCGGGGCCCACTGCGCCTACCGCGCCGCCACGCCCGCCATCGCAGCCTGCGTTTGCGGTGCCGACCGTCGCCACCATCCGGGTCGAACCCGAAGCGTCCGGTGGGGCGTGGGCGTCACAGGGCTGGGGGTCTGATGACGGTGCCTGATGAATTCGATCCGCAGCAGATGGTCGAGCGGTTCGCCGAACGAGCGGCATCAGTCCGTCGTCGACAGATTCCCCCGGTCGAGGGGGAGGCTCGTCGTGAGTTCATCCGCCAGGCGGAGCTGGACTTCCGCGACTTCGCGATGCTCGCTGACGCCACCGCCGAGCTCGAGGACGGGGTGCTGACCCTACGGATCGACCTCCGGCCTTCCACCTGATCGGGTCTTGGTGAGCACCGCAGGTTCCAACTGGTGGTCCTGTCCCTACTGCGGGGGACCGAATGCGTTCGACGCCGCAGCATGTGCCCACTGCGGCGCCCAACTCCGCGACCCCGATGCCTCGGAGCTCTTCACGACCGTCGCCGTCGACAACGCTGAGGTGGTCCCTCCGGCAGTACCCTTCGGTCCGGACTCGATGTGGTCGACCGCACCGACCGCCGATCCGTTCTCCTCGGTCGGCGGTGTGGTCGACGCCGAGGCGGTCGACGGCCCACCGCTGTTCACGGGAACAGCCGAGGGGCACCGCCCAGCGGCCGGCCACAGTGACGACACCAACGGACTCGCCGCTGCGATCGGCCGGCTGGACCAGGCCGAACAGGACGCTGCGGTCGTTCCGTTCGCGGTGTGTGCGACCCTGATCGAGGCCGACGAGGTCGTCCTCGCTGCCGTGGCCGGCCAGATGCTCGGCCAGGCGGCTGCGGTGGTCCTCACCACGCGTCGGGTGCTGGTGGTCAACGCGCGGCGCTGGCAGCCGATCGTCGACGTCTACCACCTGGGCCCGGACCTGGTGGTCCGTGAGCGACACGACCGGAACGTGGCCTCGCTGACCTTCAGCCAGGGGGCGCAGCTCTCGACCGTGGACGCCATCTCCGAGGTGGGACTCGCCGTCGAACTGGCCGAGCGGCTCAGCAGGGTGGGCTGAGACTTCGGCCCGGCGCCGGAGTCTGGTAGGTTCAGCGTTCCTGCGGACGTAGCTCAGTTGGTAGAGCGCAACCTTGCCAAGGTTGAGGTCGCCGGTTCGAGGCCGGTCGTCCGCTCCACGACCAAGAGGGTCGCCACCCCGGCGACGTGGCCGAGTGGTTAGGCAGCGGCCTGCAAAGCCG
>CAINRS010000033.1 GCA_903852755.1 uncultured Actinomycetes bacterium
GGCAAGGAGGCCGTGCGGATCACCCTCGCCTCGGTCCGGGCGGTGTTGCGTCAGGGGCGCGGTCGCCGTCGGATCCAGCGTGGTTCACCCACCCCTCGGCGCCCGACCACGCGCATGGTGGTCGACCCGGCCCGTCCCCGGGATGAGGAACCGGTCACGCTCGAGGTGGGGCCGACGCGCCGGTCCCGGCGCGGACCCGTGCTCCCCGTCCGCTCCGAGGGCTGAGGTCGGCCGGGTCAACGGGTCGAGGTGGTGACGGCCTCGAGCACCCGGTCGAGGTCACCGTCGTCCATGGTGGGGTCGAGTGGCAGGCGGATGAGCCGGGCGGCGAACTGCTCGGCCACCGGGCACGCGTCGTCCGGGTGGGCGATCGTTCGTCCGTAGGTGGTGGTCGGCAGCGAGGCGTAGTGCTGGGTCACCTCCACACCCCGTGCGGCGCAGTGCTCCCGTACCGCCTCCCGCGACGCTCCCTCGGGCAGCAGGATCCAGAAGATGTGGGCGGGGTGCTCGGCCCCGTCCGGGATGGTCGGGAGGGTCGAGCCGGTGGAGTGCGCCCAGTCGGTGAGTCCCTCGAGGTACCGGTCCCAGATCACGTGGCGCCGGCGTTGACGTTCGGCGGCCCCGTCGAGCGAGACGGCGAGGCGCTCGACCGACTCGATCGGCATGCGCCACGCCGAACCAAGGCCGGTCCACTGGTAGGCGGCGACCACACCGGCGTCGAACGCCACCCGGTCGTTGCCCTTGTCGAGGGCCACGTCGGCCGGCGTGATCAGCTCCGGGTCGTTCACCACCAGGGCGCCTCCCTCGCCGCACGAGACGTTCTTGGTCCGGTGGAAGCTGATGGCACCGAGCCGGCCCCACCGTCCGAGCGCCCGTCCGTCGAGGCTGCCGTAGAGGCCCTGGGCTGCGTCCTCGACCAGGCCCCAACCGAGAGTGCGTGACTGTTCGAGCAGGGCGGGCAGGTCGGCGGCGACGCCGGCGTAGTGGACGGCGACGACGACCGCGGTCCGGTCGGTCGTCCGCTCGGCGACCGAGTTCGGGTCGATGTTGCCCGTGGCGGGGTCGACGTCGGCGAAGCGCAGGGTCGCGCCCCGCAGCAGGAAGGCGTTCGCCGTGCTCGACAGGGTGAACGCCGGGACCACCACCTCGTGACCGGGCCCGACCCCGAGCAGCAGGCCCGCCGCCTCGAGCGCGTGGGTGCACGACGTCGTGAGTGCGACCGCAGGTGGATCGTCGAGCAGCGACGAGAGCGCCCGGGTGGTCGATCGTCGCAGTTCGTCGGAATCGCTCGGCACCAGTGCTCCTCGGGTGACCGTGGTGTCGGACTCAGTGTGGCACCCCGCAGGGTCCGGACCGCCGGGAATGCTGGCATCATGGACCGGCACCTGTGGCTGGGTCGGGTGCCACCGGACGACGATCCCGGCTCCCACATGAGCGGATGGAACACGGAGGGACGCCGGTGACGGCAGCGGGGGACATCGGGGCAGCGGCTCCACCGCTGTTGTCGGTGGTGCTGACGACGTGGAACCGCTCGGACCTGGTCCGGCGGGCCGTGCGCAGTGCCGTGGCCGCCACCGAGGGCCTGGACCGCGAGGTGGTGGTCGTCGACGACGGCTCCACCGACGCCACCGCCGAGGTGCTCGCCTCGCTCGCCGACGAGGTCGTCCGCGTCGTCCGTCAGGACAACCGGGGACTCGCCGCCGCCCGGAACCGCGGGGTCGCCGAGGCCAGGGGGACGTGGTTGTCGTTCCTCGACGACGACGACGAGATGCTCCCCTCCTGGGGTGCGGCGTTCGCCCCGTTCCTTGCCGACGACGGAGTGGGCATCGTCTCCGGTGCCGCGGAGCTCGTCGACGGTGACCGCCGACCCACCGGCGTGGATCCTCCGGTCGGCCTCGGTCCGGTGTTCGCCGGGGCCACCGCCCAGTTCTTCGCCGGGTGCTTCGCCGTCCGTCGCTCCGTGTACGAGTCGGCCGGGGGGTACCTCGACGGCCTGCCGTGCTCCCACCAGACCGAGCTGTGCATCCGGCTGTCGGTGTGCGCCGTCGAGGCGGGCCTGCGGATCGAGTCGGTGGCCGATCCGGTCGCCCGCATCGAGCGACGTGCGACGGCGGACCGGGCCCTGCAGCGGCCACAGCTGCTGCTCGACGGGAGTCGGTGGGTGCTCGAGCGTCACCCGCAGCGGTTCGCGCTCGATCCGGTCGAACAGCAGTCCTGGGAGCTGGTGGCGGCCGTGGCCGCAGCCCGGGTCCGTCGCTGGGATCTGGCCCGTCGGTACGGGTGGAGCGCGGTCCGGTCCCGGCCTGCCAACCCCGCCGCGTGGGCGCGGGCGGCTGCGCTCAGTGTGCCGCCGGTCGCCGGCCGGGTCTGGCGGCCGGGGCGGTCCGCCGACGCCGGATCCGAGGCCGACCGCCATCCGCTCCGCAACGCAGCGGAGGTCACCGCCTTCCGGTCCGGCCCGGACCGGTACTTCCTGCCGTGGCGCTACCGCGAGAACGAGCCGGCCTCGGCCGATCGTGACGGGCAGGGATTCTGGGAGGACGGACTCGAGCACAACGACGTCCGGTACCAGGACGCCGTGTACCGCTGGGCCGCCCGACTCGCTGCGGCCGGGCGGCCCGTCGTGCTCGACGTCGGGTGTGGTTCGGGCGACAAGCTCGTCACGCGGGTCGCCCCCCGGGCCGGGACCACCATCGGTGTCGACCAGCCGAGCGGTATCCGTCTGGCGGAGCAGCGCTTCCCACAGCACCGCTGGATGGCCCGGGACCTCGAGGACGAGGCCACCTGGGACGAGCTCGCGTCGCTGGGGGCGGATCTCGTGCTGTGCTCCGACGTGATCGAGCACGTCGAGGAACCGGCGCTCCTGCTCCACCGACTCGCCGGCGTCGCCGGGACCGAGGGCGTGGTGCTGCTCTCCACACCGGACCGGGCGCGTCTGGACCGGGGCGATCCCGCCGGCCCGCCCCACAACCCGCGCCACGTCCGCGAGTGGTCCGACGAGGGGCTGGAACTGCTCGCGGAGTCGGCCGGGTTCGAGGTGCTCGAGCGCCGGCACTTCCTGCCGCGTCGCTACTCGCCGAACCGGACCGACGTGAACCGCACGATCTACCGGGCGATCCACCGGACGGCCGTTCCGGATCGACGGAGTTCCTTCGCGCTGCTCCTGGGGTCCAGCGGTGGCTGATCCAGGCCCCCCGGGTCGACCGCCCGGGTCCGACCGGCGTCGCGCTGATCGTCGTCCGGGTCCGCTCGACGTGGTGGCGGTGCTGCCCGGGATCACACCTGACGCCGGTACCGAGACGTCGTTCGTCGCCGTGGCCGAGGAGCTCACCGGTCTCGGGGTTCGGTTCCACCTGGTCCTGCTCACCGACCGGCAGACGCTCGTCCCGCCACTTCGTGAGCTGGGGGTGCAGATCCACGACCTGTCGGGTCACCGGACGCTCCTCGGCCGGACCCGTGCCATCCGCTCCCTCGTGGCCGACCTGCGGCCCGACGTCGTGCACGCCAGCCTGCACGAGGCGACCATCCCCACCCAGCTCGCCCTGGTCGGGACCGGGGTCCCGCTCCTCGTGTCGTGGGTCAACACCAACTACGGCGAGGGCCGACTGGGCGACCCGGGGGTGACGGCGTGGAAGCTCGGCGGGGTGCGGCTCGTCGAGGGCCTGCTCGGCCGGGCGTCGGGGTCGTGGTACCACGCGGTGACCCCGGCGGTGGGGCTCCTGAACGGCCAGGCGATCCACGCTCCCATGAGGCGCGTCCTGCTGGGGGAGCGGGGCCGGGACCCCGACCGCTTCCCGTTCCGGGACGGGCGGCGTGCTCCCCGACCGGGAGGACTCCCGGTCGACGAGGACGGCGAGATGGTGCTCGCCGTCGGCCGACAGGAGCACCAGAAGGACTACCCGCTGCTGCTCCGGTCCTTCGACCGTCTCGCCCGCCGTCGACCGGGGGTGGAGCTGGTCGTCGCCGGCCGGCCCGGTGCTGCGACCCCCGAGATCGAACACATCCGTGCCGGTCTGTCGGCTGCGGACCGGATCCACCTGGTGGGCCAGCGTGACGACGTGCCCGATCTGTTGCGGTCGGCCGACGTGGTGGTCTGCTCGTCGAGGCGTGAGGGTGCTGCTGGGGCCCTGGTCGAGGCCATGGCGACGGGTGTCCCGGTGGTCAGCGTGCGGGTGGCAGGACTCGAGGGGGTCCTGCTCGACGGCGAGAACTCGGTTGTCGTGGCCCGGGACGACCTCGACCTGGGCATCGAGCAGGTGCTCGACGACGCCGACCTGGCCGAGCGGCTCACCCGCACGGCCCGACGTGACTTCGAGGCCCGGTTCACCACCACCACGGCGGCGGCCCGGATGCGCGACCTCTACACCGCCGTGGCCCGCACCGCTCGTGGTGAGCGGCCCCAGGGCCGCCTGCTGGTCACCGGCTGACCGACCGCAGGACGTCGGCCCACTGCCGGGCGATCGCGTCCACGTCGTGACGCTCGACCACCGCCGTCGCCTCGGCGAGACCGAGCGACGGATCGGCGAGCAGTCGCGCCGTGGCCCCCGACAGCGCAGTGGAGTCACCGGCGGGCACGACGATCCCGGCGCCGAGGTCGCGCACCACGTCCCCGACCCCACCCACGTCGGTCGCGGCGACCGGCACCCCGACCGCTGCGGCCTCGAGCAGGGTCCCCGGGACGCCCTCGGTCCGGCTCGGGATGACCAGCACGTCGAGGGCATCGAGGAACGAGCGGGGGTCGGTGACCTGGCCGAGCAGCGTGAGCCTGGTGCGGCAGCGCTCGGCGTGTCGGCGCAGGTCGCCCTCGAGCGGCCCGGCCCCGGCGACGACGAGGTGCACGCCGGGTGTGTCACGGACCGCGTCGACCGCAGCGAGCGGATCCTTCTCGGGCGACAGGGCCCCGAGGTACCCGACGACCGTGTCGCTGTCGTCGAGGCCGAGCTGCGTCCGGCCGGCTGTCCGGTCGGCCTCGGTACGTCGCCGGAACACGGTGGTGTCGACGGCGTTGGCGGTGACCACGACCCGGTCGGGCCGGAGCCGGTACCGCCGTCGCAGGTACCCGGCCGCCGTGGGGTACAGGGCCATCACCGCAGCGGCCATCCGGAGCGGCAGACCCACCCTGATCCCGGCGCCCCGGTTGCGACCCCAGAACTCGGGATCGCCGATGTTGCGGTAGACGAAGGGTCGACCGGTTGCGAGTGCCACTGCGGCCACCGGCTGGAGCGTGGTGCCGCCGTGGGCGACGACGACGTCGTGACCCCGCACGGCCCGGGCGAGTGCCGCCCAGGTCCGGGGGTCCCGCCTCCCCGGCCCGAGCACGGTGAACGGCTGCGGCTCGGCGGCGCCGGAGGCCGCGAGGGCCACGTCGTCGACCTGGAGTCCGAGGCCCCGGAGTGCGACCCCGAGCTGCCGGGCGAAGGTCTCGGCGCCGCGCCGGTCGTCCGATGACATCACCTGCAGGACCCGCACGACGGGAGTCTTCCAGAGTCGGGAACGGCCCGGGCGCAGCCGTTCCCGGGATTCGGCCGGTAGCCTCGCCATCCATGTGCGGGATCGTGGGGCTCCTGGACCCGCGGCGCGGGCGACCCGAGGCCGAGTCGCAGCGGATCGTGGAGGCGATGGCCGGCCGGATGGTGCCCCGTGGTCCTGATGGCTCCGGGTCGTGGGTCGATCCGGATGCCGGTGTGGCACTGGGTCACCGTCGGCTCTCGATCCTTGACCTGTCCCCGGCCGGCGCCCAGCCGATGGTCTCGGCGGACGGACGGTGGGTGATCACCTTCAACGGTGAGGTCTACGACCACGCGGAGCTGGCTGCCGACCTCGACGCCGTCGGCGTGCGCCGTCGGGGGCACTCCGACACCGAGATCCTGCTCGAGGCGGTGGCACGCTGGGGGCTGCGCGACGTGCTGGAGCGGGTCGACGGCATGTGGGCCTTCGGCCTCTGGGACCGCCGTGAGCGGTCCCTGACGCTGGTCCGGGACCGGATGGGGGAGAAGCCCCTCTCCTACGGCCACCTGGGCTCGGGTGAGTTCGTCTTCGCCTCGACGTTGGACGTGCTGCGCGCCCACCCCGACTGGGACCGCCCGGTCGACCGTGACGCCCTCGCGCTGTTCTTCCGCTTCAAGTACGTACCCGCTCCGTGGTCGATCTTCTCGGGCGTCCACAAGCTCGAACCGGGGTGCACCGTGACCGTCGGTGCCGACGGTGCGGTCGGTCCGGTCGAACGGTACTGGGACTACCTGGACCTCGTCGGTCGGACGACACCGTTCGACGGATCACCCGAGGACGCCGTCGACGAGCTCGACCGGCTGCTGCGCCGGTCGGTGCGACGCCGGATGGTCGCCGACGTTCCGGTCGGAGCGTTCCTCTCGGGCGGGATCGACAGCTCCACCGTGGTCGCCGTGGCCCAGCAGGAGTCGGCCGTCCCGCTGCGGACCTTCACCATCGGCTCGACCTCGGCGGACTTCGACGAGTCCTCGGATGCCCGCAGGGTCGCCGAACACCTCGGGGCCGACCACACCGAGCTCGTCGTCACCGAGGCCGACTCCCTCGCGGTCGTCGATCGGCTCGGCGCCATGTACGACGAGCCCTTCGCCGACTCGTCGCAGATCCCCACGTTCCTGGTGTCGGAACTGGCGCGCCGGCAGGTCACGGTCGCCCTGTCCGGTGACGGTGGCGACGAGCTCTTCGCCGGCTACAACCGGCACGTCTGGGCGCCGGCCATCTGGCGCCGTCTCGAGCGGGTGCCGCGCCCGGTGCGGTCCGCCGGTGCGGCGGTGCTGGAACGGGTGCCGCCGGGCTGGTGGGACGGTGCCGCCCGTCTCCTCCCGGCGTCCCGTCGGCCGCGGCAGCTGGGACTCAAGGTGGCCAAGGTGCTCGGTGTGGCCGACGCGTCCGACCAGACCGACGTCGTCCGACGGCTGGTCAGCCACTGGCAGGATCCGGCGTCACTGGTCGCCGGTGCCGCCGAACCCGCCACGCTGCTGTCCGATGCCGCGGGGTGGCCCGCCGGTCTGGACCCGGTGGGCTCGATCGCCGCGGTCGACGCCGTGACCTACCTGCCGGACGACATCCTGACCAAGGTGGACCGGGCGACCATGGCGGTCTCGCTCGAGGGCCGGATCCCGCTGCTCGACCGCTCGATCCTGCAACTGGCCATCTCGATGCCGACCTCGCTCAAGGTGCGCGACGGCCGCTCCAAGTGGCCGCTCCGTCAGGTGCTCGGCCGGTACGTGCCCACCGAGCTCGTCGACCGACCCAAGTCCGGGTTCGGCCTGCCGATCGAGGAGTGGCTCGTCGGTCCGCTGCGGCCCTGGGCCGAGGAGCACCTCTTCTCGCCGGTCGTACGGGACACGCTGGACGTGTCGGCGGTGCAGCGAGCCTGGAACGACCACACGTCGGGACGCCGCAACGAGGCCTACTCGCTGTGGGACGTGGTGCTGTTCTCGGCCTGGTGTGAGGAGCGCGGCATCGACCCGTGACTGGGCTGTCCCCGGACCACTCGGAACCGACTCGCCGCCTGTTCCGGCCCGAGGGCGTGGTGCCAGCGGAGCGCCCGAGCGTTTCGGGGACCAGGGGTCAGGCGTGCCGGGCGCTGCCCGAGCAGGTCCCTCCGACTCACGGTTCGACACCCGAGTTCGCTCCTCGCTCGTCGAGCGGACAAGAGTTGTGCCCGACGACGACTGCCCCGAGAGTGACACCCTGGTACACGGACACATTCGATCCGATCTCGGTACCCGGGCCGATGACGACGTTCACCGGGTGCGGGAGGCGAGACTCGGGACCGACCCGTGCCCATTTCGCAGTGTGGACCCCGTGCTCGTTGGCCAGACGCGTGCGGACGATGCGCGACGGCCAGGTCCAACCCGCTTCGAGGAGTCGGTCAGCTGCCCGGAGCAGTATCGAAGCCGAAACCGTCAGCGTGACGAAGTAACGGAGACCGAGCCGCACCGCGCCGTGCTGACCGTGCGCATCTGATGCAACGAGCTCCTTGAATCCCACTGTCCGTGTGTGCCGACGGAGGGGCTCCGAGGCAACTGGCAGAGCGCCCGATTCAGGCGCTGAAGTTGGTGAGAGGAGGCTGCGTTCGGGTTGGTGCTGAACGGGGCCGCCTCGGGCCGCCCGGGGTGATTCAGTTCTCGTGTCGCTGTGTCGTGGTTGCGGCCGCTCGGGCGGGGATTCAGCCGGGAGTCCGATGGGGCATCGTGGAACCGAGATCCTCCACCCGGCCGGTCGAGTCGAGTCCTCAGCGGACGTGCTTCCCGGCTACTCGGCGGTACATCTCGACCATTCGGTCGACGACGGAACCGATCTCGTACTTCGCCTCGAACGTCGCCCGACCACGCCGGGAGAGTTCCTCCCGTCGGTCGCCATCCCGGAGCAGTTCGCCCATCGCTCTCGCAAGGCCGTCGATGTCCCCTCGCTGGACGATCACGCCGAGCTCACCGTGCTCGAGTAGTTCCGCGACCGCCGGCGCGTCCGATCCGATGACCGGCACTCCGACGGACATGGACTCGAGCACCGTTCCGCCGAACCCCTCGCTCGATGATGGGAACACGAGCGCGTCGGCGATCGTGTAGAGCAGCGGGAGGTCGGTCCGGTGGCCGGTCAGTCTCACCGAGGAAGCGACCCCGGTCGCGTCGAGTGCGGACTCGATCTCTGGAGTGGCGTCTCCGGGTCGACCGACGATGACCAGGATCGCATCGGGCACGTGTTCGACGACCATTGCGAATGCTCGCACCAGGTCGGGCTGGGACTTCTGCCGGTCCTGGCGACCGACGTTGATCAGGACGGGCGCCTCGACGGGGATCCCGAGTTCCGCCCTGATCTGCTCGCGGGCTTCCGCTGGTCGAGCGGGCAACTGCGGGTGGGGTCGACCCCGGGGGACGAGTGTGGTTCGCTCGATCGGGATGCCGAGCGGGCCGGTGGCCTCGGACTCGACCGCCTTCGAGATCACGTGGAAGTGATCGACGAAGTGACGTGCCGTGAAGCCGTCGACCCGTCGTAGGGAGTCGACCTTCCAGGGCGCGACGCCGATGTCGCCGATCTTCTTCGGATCGTACGTCGTGTTCACGAGACTGTTGAGCAGGGGGACCCCGGATCTGACCGAGGCTGCTCGCGCCACGAAACAGGCGTTCACGAGCGTCGAGTGGACGAGATCGGGCCTGGATTCATTGACCAGTTGCCGGAGCCGCCGCACGCGGCCGGGCCACGAGGACGCTGCCAGCACCTCCACCCGGAACCCCTCCGTCCGGAGCCGCTCCTGCAGGCCGCCCTCTCTCGGGAAGAGGCAGGCGATCTCGGACTCGACGCCCCGGTCCCGGAGCAGCGGGAGCATCGCCGCGAGTGAGTGCTCGGCCCCGCCGCCCACTCCGAGCGCGTCGATCACGTGGAGCACCTTCACGTCCCACCTCCACGACTGGGGCGAACCGCCCGGTTGATGATCCGACCGGCGACCGCCAGGCCCGGGAGCGGGTCGTCAACGCTCCACACTGCCCGCACCCGCCCGGGTGAGCGGGCGAACTGCGCTCGGGAACGGATGGCGTCGCTCCAGGCGGAGCGATCCTCGACGAGTCGTTGGATCCACGCACTCCCCACCCACGCGGTCGCTGCGGTCTGCGGCGCGCACGACGGGATCGGCCGTCCGAGGAGTTCGAGGTACTCGAGTACCACGGTGTCCACGCCCGCCCGGGTCGCCAGGAAGTGGATGGCCTCGAGCCGCGGGTTGAACTCGATGAACCGGAGCGAGCCGCCCGAACGGATCACCTCGAGGCCCCCGAGTCCCACGAATCCGGACGCATCGACGAACCGGCGGGCAGCCGCCGCAACGTCGGGGAGGTCGACGGCCTCTCCGAGGGCCATGACCCCGCCGCGTCGGCCCGACTGTGCCAGCTTCCGTCCGGTGCAGATCTCGGCCCTCGGGGAGGTCCGGCTCCTCCACACGATGGCGAACTCGACCGCACTCGCCGGCTCGTCGACGAACTCCTGGACGATCAACTCGGCCCCTGCCCGGAGCCGGGATGCAACGGTGGACTCCAGGGCCGAGTCGTCGTCGACGACGATCAGCTTGAAGTACTCGTCTCCGGCTGCGTTCCAGCCGGTCGGTCGGACGGCGACCGGTGCCGAGAGTGATCCGAGGCGCTCGAGGTCGGATTCCTGCCGGACCGTCACCCAGCGGGGCGGAGCGCATCCGGACCGTTCGGCGAGTTGGAACTGGCGGTCCTTGTCGAGGAGCCTCCGGGCGACGCCGACCTCGGGGATGCTGAGCCTGAATCGGTCCGGGAACGCATCTCGTGCCTCGACGAGCCACTCGAGGTGCCGGTCGCTCAGTGGGATCACTGCGATCGGGTCGTCGCCCGGGAGGTGCGATTCCGCCCACCCTCGGACGCGGTCGTTGAACTCGGCCGGGTGCTGGGCGCTGATGTCGACGGCGTGGTCGCACCACCGGCTCCTGCGGAAGATCGAGGCGCCACTGCCCGAGGTCACGACTGCGGTCTCGCCGCCGTAGCGGGCGATCGACCGCATGGCGTGCAGGGCGCTCCCCCAGACCTCCTCGGCGAGCAGGACGCACCGTCCCGGAGCGCGGGAGCCTTGGTTCATGCTCAGATCGTGGTGGGTGGCTTCGGTGGGTAGCGCCGTTCGCCACCCGACTTCCTCCCGAACCAGTAGGAGGTCCAGTAGTCCCCCGACCGACGCCAACCGATGCGCTCGAGGGACCGGACCGAGGCCACGTTCCAGTCGTAGACCAGTCCCCACGTCTCGTCTCCGTCCGGCTGGAGGGTGGAGTAGTGGTGGATCATGTGGCTCATGAGCGACCGGCCGGCGTAGTCGGGATCGACGTAGCTCCGGCAGCTGAAGTGCTCGGTCCGGGGGACCTCGAGGTGACGCTGGAGCTCGTGGACGTAGACGCTGCCGTTCGTCATCCAGGAGCTCGCCGGGATCCGGTCGCCGTCGGTGATGACGATCACCCGGGACTGCTGCCGCCGGAAGTGTTCGATGTCGTCCACCGTGAGGTGCGGATTGTTCGGCAGGACGTCGTCGAAACGGTCCGGCCCCCAGACCTCGATGGTCAACTCACACGGTCGTTCCGGTGGGGTGCTCGCAGACGTGGGAGTCCCGAATCGCCCCATGTGCACCGTCCGGTGCACGGCCTTGCGCCAGACCAGTCGGGCGGCATCCCCGACGGAGGATGACCGGAGCTGCTGCCAGCGTGTCGCAGACGCGGCCGCCTCGTTCACGACACCGACTCCTCGCCGATCATCGCCTTGAAGAAGTCCGACCGCTCGGCGAGGTCGGCCGGAGTGGCGTCGCACTCGAGTCGGCCGCCCCGCAGGACCAGGATCCGGCTGCACGACCGAAGCGTCGAGTAGCGGTGCGCCACGATGATGACGATCCGCTCGTGGCGGAGTTGCTCGAGCGTCGACCTGACGGCGTTCTCGGATGCGGCGTCGAGCGCGCTCGTCGGCTCGTCGAGGATCACGACCTCGGGGTCTCCCGCGAGTGCTCTCGCGATCGTGAGCCGCTGGCGCTGACCGCCGGAGAGGGAACGGTCGTCCGGTCCGAGCCGGGAGTGCATTCCCTGGGGGAGCCGCTCGATCTCCTGCTCGAGTCCGGCGCTCCGGATGGCCTCGACGATCCGTTCCTCGGGGATCTCCCGGTGGAAGGCGACGTTCTGGGCGATCGTCCCGGTGATCAGGTTGGCCTGCTGCGGGACGAACGCCACCCCGTGGCCGAATCGAGCACCCGCGATCTGGCGTGCGTCGTGCCCGCCGAACTCGATTCGACCGGCCGTCGGCTCCCGGAGTCGGAGCAGGAGTTCGACCAGCGTCGACTTCCCGGCGCCGGATGGACCGACCAGACCGATCAGTTCGCCCCGGTGGAGCTCCAGGTCCAGGTCCTCGAAGACGTCCTCCTCGCCGTCGTAGGTGAACCGGACGTCCTTGACGATGAGCGGTGTGAGCCGGTCGGGTCGTTCCGTGCCGTGGTCGGGTGTCGAGTCCCGGAACGATGTGATGAGCGTGTTGAGGCCCTCGGCGAAGGCACCGAACTCGAGCACCCGCTGGTTGGCCATGACCAGCTGCTGGGCTGCGGACATCGACCGGACCAGCAGCAGGACGACGGCCCCGATCGACGCCAGGTCTGCGTCACCCGGGTTGTTCACGACCAGGAGCAGGCTGAGGACCGCCGCCCCGAGCATCGCCGCCTGGAAGATCTGCGGGACCGCCGCGCTGAGGAACCGCAGTCGCCGGTAGCGCTCGGCACCACCGACGAGCTGCTGGTCGAGGTCGTCTGCGAACTCACGTTCCACGGCGAAGACCTGGATCTCACGCTGGACCGACTCCAGTTCGGTCACCGAGGTGGAGATGTCCCGCGCCGAACCGGAGAAGGAGTCCGCCGCGCGCTTGGACATCTGTCGCAGCGGTCGGAGCGCAAGGATGAGGAGACCCCCGATCAAGGCGATCCCGAGGGTCGCCAAGGGGTTGACCGCGATCGAGGTGCCGCCGAAGGCCACCAGGGCGCAGATGCTCGCCGCCACGAGGGTCAGCCCGTTCGCGAGGTCCCCGGTGAACCGGCCGTGGTTGACGAGTACGGCGGCCAGGTCGCCGCTGCGGCGGCTGGAGCGGGCCACGTACGAGGCGCTCAGGTACGAGTCGGTGAGCTGCTGCTGTGCTGTGAGCATCGCCCCGGCGGCGAATCGGGAGGACATGTGCGAGCTCAGGGTGGTGAAGACCAGGCGAGCGATCACCAGCCCGACGGCGATCAGGACCGACTGCGACCTCGAGACGGTCACCGGGCCGATGGTGATCTCGGAGACGCCCCGGATCAGCGAGTCCGCCGTGACCGTGATGATCACCAGGACGCCCGACTCGGCCACGCTCCCGAGGAACGAGGTCGCCCCGATGAGTCCCATGCGGACACGACTGCCGGATGGGAGGAACGGTGCCAGGTGCGACCAGCCGGCGAACGGAGATGCGACCTTCACTGGGCAGGATTTCCCTGACGTTGCCCCACGGCGCTCAGGGTACAGTCTGTGTTGGTTGAATCAGTGGGTAGGACCGGCGACGTGGGGCTCGATGTGGGGTTGGCCAGACTGATCGAGAACCCGGCGACAGCTGGTGTCGGTGCCCGGCTCGTTCGTCAGCGCACGGTGGTCTGCGCCTACCACGGCGTCGACGACCCCGCTCGGTTCGAGTCGCAGATCCGGTCGCTGCTGCGACGACGTCGCCCGCTGTCGGGTGCCGAGTTCGCCGACTGTGTCCGCTCCGGCCGAACCTCCGGTCCGCCCTCGTTCCTGGTGACCTTCGACGATGGGCACAGGAGCGTGCTCGAACAGGGGGCACCCATCCTCCAGCGACTCGGCGTCCCGGGGGTGGTCTTCGTCGTTGCTGGGTTGATCGGAACCGAGGATCCCTTCTGGTGGGACGAGGTGGATCGACGTTCGAGAGCCGGTGGACGCACCGGAGTCGCCGCCGGGGAGGGGTTGGACCTGGTCCGGGCCCTCAAGTTGGTGCCCGACGGGGACCGTCGCCGGGCGATCGACGAACTGCGGGCGTCGGCCCCGATCGACGTCACCGAACCCCAGCTCACCCCGGACGACCTGCTCCGACTGGAGGCGGCCGGTGTCGACGTGGCCAGCCACTCGTGGAGCCACCCGTGTCTGGACCGGTGCTCCGATGCGGAGATCCGGTCCGAACTGGTGAGGTCCCGGGAGTTCCTGGAGGCCCGTCTCGGCCATCCGGTCCGGTGGCTGGCGTACCCGAACGGCAACGTCGACGACCGCGTCGCGAGCATCGCCAGCGAGAGCGGGTACCACCTGGGATTCGGCTTCGACCACCGCCTGACGAGGATTCCCGTGGCCGACCCCATGCGGCTGTCCAGGGTGCGGGTGGACTCGGTTGCTCCGAACCACCGGTTCGAGTCGGTCGTCACCGGCGTGCACCCCTGGGTGCACCACCTGCGAGGACGGCCGTGAGAGCCATCCGGGGTGCCGACCGAGGGCTCGGGGTCGGGCGAATGTTCGACCCGGTCGACCGCTCCCTGTCGGTCGGTGGCCTCGGGGTGATCGTCGCGGTCCTGGCCGTGGTCGCCGTGATGCTCGATGCGTCTGCGCTGGATGTGTGGACCGGGCTGATCGTGTTCCTCATCCTCGTCATCGTCTCGGTCCCACTGGCGTCGTGGATCGCCCGGATCGAGCGGGACCCGTGGTTGTTCCCCGTGCTGCTCGGGGGGATCGTCGCCCACCTGGCCTTCGCACTCGTCCGCTACTTCTTCATCTTCTCCATCTACAAGGGCAGTGCCGATGCGGGGAAGTACCACGAGGCCGGGGTGACCTTCGTCAACCACCTGCGCGACGGCGTCCCGCTCCACCCCATCCCGATCATGGAGGGATTCCCTCCGGAGTCGCAGCGGATCGGCGACGTCGTCGGCGGCCTCTACACCGTCACCGGGCCGAGCGCCTACGCCGGATTCTTCGTGTTCTCGTGGCTCTGCGCCATCGGGCTCGTCCTGATGGTGCGGGCGTTCAAGGTGGCCCTGCCCGAGGGTGACTACCGCCGGTACGCCCTGGTCCTCATGTTCCTGCCGTCGCTGCTCTTCTGGCCGTCGTCGATCGGCAAGGAGGCCCTGATGATCTTCTGCCTCGGGGTCATCACCTACGGGGCGGCACTGTTGCTGGCTCCGCGACCCCAGGTGCGCGGCGCGTGGTGCTTCGCCCTCGGGTTGCTGCTCGTGGCGCTGGTCCGGCCCCACGTGGCGCTCATGTCGGCTGCCGGGCTCGTGCTGGCCCTCATGGTGGCGGTGCTGACGAGCGCCCGGGCCACCGAGCGTCTGGGGGCACGGGGCCGGTTCGTCCGCGTCGTCGGCCTCGTGGTGATGGTCGTCGTCGCACTCGTCGTCGTGTCCAGGATGGGAGACATGCTCGATGAGCGCGGCACCGAGACCACGGCGGCCGCGTCGCTCGAGAAGGCGACGGAGCAGACGAAGATCGGCAACTCGGAGTTCACGCCCGTCGCCGTCTCCAGCCCCCAGGCGCTGCCTGCTGCGGTGGTCTCGGTGCTCTTCCGGCCCTTCCCGTGGGAGGCGCGCAACGCCAACTCCCTGATCGCCGCGATGGAGAGCCTGATCCTGATCGGGCTCTTCGTGGCGAGTTGGCGGCGGGTCCTGAGCTTCCCGAAGCTCGTGACCCGACGGCCCTTCCTGCTCTTCTGCGCGGCCTACGTGGTGGCGTTCTCGATCGGCTTCTCGTTCATCGCCAACTTCGGCATCCTCGCCCGCCAGCGGGTGCAGGTCCTGCCGGCGGTCCTGGTCCTGGTGGCGCTGCCGACCGCCGTTGCGGCACGTCGCGGGGCGCGGGCGGAATCGACCGTCGGTCCCGGTACCCTGAACCCCGGTATGACGGCGGTGGACGGCGGCGCTCGGGTGGGGTCGGTGACGTGAACAAGCTCCAGGCAGTCCTGAGGCGGCGGTGGCCGTTGCTCGTGCTGACCACCGTGCTCGGTCTGGTCGCCGGTTTCGCCACGCAGTCGCTCGCCGCCTCACGTGACGTCACCCAGTACCAGGCGGAGCAGGTGATCGTCGGCAACCGTGACGCCGGAACCCAGGTGAACGTCGAGCAGGACGCCCTGCGGGTCAACCGGGGTGAGGTGCTCGACGCTGCGGCAGCTGCGCTCGGCGAGGACGATCCGGACGCCCTGGCCAAGAAGGTCCAGGTCGACTCCGACGTCGATTCGAACTCGATCCAGCTCCGCGTGTTCGACGTGGACCCGCAACGGGCGTCCAGTGTGGTCCAGGCGTTCGCCGACTCGTTCCTGACCGTGGTGAACGCCGACCTGCGGTCCGAGGACCAGCGGCTGCTCGACGAGCTCACGGGGCGGGCCGAGACGGCCCAGCAGGCGCTCGCCGACTTCGACGCCGTCAACGGGTTCATCTCCCGCACCGACGTGCCGCTGCCCCAGACGCCCACCATCGATGCGCTCGTCGCCGAGCGGCAGCGACTCGACGACGCCTTCGTCGACGCCCAGCAGCGACTCGACACGGCCAAGCTCGAGATCTCCCAGCGCGAGCCCTACTCGAGCCTCGGGCCCGAGGCGCCCAGGGTCGCCGACTCGCAGCTGCTCGAGGTTCCGTCGTCGGTGGCGTTCCGGATGGGGCTGCTCGGCCTGATCGGCTTCCTGCTGGGCTGCGGCCTGGTGGTGCTCGTGGAGCGGGTGAACCGCAGGGTCGACACCCGTGAGGAGCTCGGCGACCTGACCCGGGTGCCGATCATCGCCGAGGTCGGCCGGATCCGGGCATCCAAGATCCCGAAGGTCGGGGACTCCGACGTGCTCTCGCTCGAGGGCGTGTGGTCCGAGCACTACCGCCGGGTCCGGTCCGCGGTGCAGTTCGTGCAGGCGAACCCGTCGATCGAGCGGGTCGACCAACTCCTCAACGACCCAGCGCCCGCCTCGGCCGAGACAGCGGCCAGGGGCGCTGTCATCTCCTCCCACGTGCGCGGCCCCGGAGAGGTTCCCCGGGTGTTCATGGTCGTCTCGGCGCTCCCGTCCGAGGGCAAGTCCACCACGGCGGCGCTGACGGCCATGGCGCTCGCGGAGTCGGGCACCGAGACGGTGGCGATCAACGCCGACTTCCGCCGCCCCCGGCTCGGCGAGTACCTCGGGGCGCCGAGCAGCCCGTCGCTCCGCGACGCCGCCGTGCTGTCCGACTCGCGTGCCACAGTCGACCAGGTGGTGCTCCCGGCCGGGCAGTCGCACCTGTGGTCGGTGGCCTCGGGCCCACCCACGACCGAGGTCGGCGGACGGCTGCAGGCGACTCGCGAGGTGGCGGCCGAGGCGGCCCGACGTGGCGCCACCGTCGTGATCGACTCCAGCCCGCTCCGGGTGTCCAACGATCCGATCGACCTGCTCCCGGTCGTGGACGAGGTGATCCTGGTGGTCCGTGCCGGAAAGAGCACGGTGAAGTCGCTCGAGGACACGCTCGAGCAGCTCCAGATGCACCACGCCCCGGTGATGGGGATCATCCTGATCGGGACCTCGGGATCCCGCGAGATGTACGCCTACTACTCCTCGTACTACACGTCCGTCGCCGCCGAGGAGGAGCGCCGGACGGGCGGCCCCGGAACGCTGCCCGGGTCCACGTCGACCGCACCACCGGTGAACGGGCAGGTTGCGCCGCCGCCGAACGGGCAGGTGGCGCCGTACGTGAACGGCCAGGTGGCTCCGCCCGTCAACGGGCAGGTGAACGGGCAGGTGGCGCCGCAGGTGAACGGGCAGGTGGCGCCGCAGGTGAACGGGTACGCGGGTGCCGCCGATCGGTCGACTCCCGCTCCCCAGGCTGCTCCTCCGCCCTTCCGGCCGACGCCCCAGTAGACGAACCGTCGGGGTGTCCCTCGCCGAGGTGCGTCCCGGCGCGGGTGTCGCCGAGCTCTTCGCACCGACGAGGACCGACCGGACTCCGAGGCCCGGAGCGGCTCGGGCGGGCGGGCTGGATCAGCTCAACCAGTCGGATGCCGCAGCGGCCGCTCCGACCGAGAAGCGCCGGTAGCCGTCCTGGTCGAGGTAGTGCCGCATGGCCGCCGTCGGCAGCCGTGACCGGGCGGCGCGCACTCGGTGCTCCAGGTGGTCGGACGCCACCCGGAGGCGGAGCGTCGACTCGCCGGAGTCGAGTCCGGCGTGCTCGAGTCGCTTGTGGATCTCGTGCAGGTGCGCAACGTGGTACTCGTACCTGCCGATCCGCTCGTCGCGGTCGGGGACGAACTGCCCGAGTCGCAGCGCCGTCTGCGGGACCAGACGACGGAGCGGGAGCGCCGGGATCCCGATCTGCTGCTCGGGGTGGATCCGGTACTCGACCAGCCGTTCCTCGATGACGACGATCGGGGCCGCGGCCGCGGCGAGCAGGGAGATCCAGCGGTCGTACATCATCGTCGGCAGTGCCGGGTGGAGGTCCTCGGGGAACGGGAGGATGGCGTCGACCAGTTCGGAGCGGATGCCCGCGGTGCACCCCGACACCACCTGCCGGGCGACGAGCTGGCCGAGCGGATCGGTGGCCATCGCCCGTCGCTGGGCCGGACCGAACCCGGAGACGCGCCAGCGTGAGCCGCCGATCCGACGGTCGTGGGCGTCGATGAGGACGGCGTCGCTGATCGCCAGCAGGGCCTCGGGCTGTTCGGCCATGCGCTCCGCCATGACGGCCACCTTCTCGGGCATCCACACGTCGTCCTGGTCGCAGATCAAGATGACGTCGCCGGACGCCCTCCGGAGTCCCTCGCCGAAGGTCCGGCAGGTGCCCGAGTGTCCGGGTTGGCCCACGACGGTCACGGGGAACGGCGCCGTCCTGGCGAACCGGCGGGTGATCTCGACCGTGTCGTCCGTCGAGGAGTCGTCGACGACGATGACCTCGTCCGGCCACCGGATCTGGTGGCGCAGCGACTCGAGCTGGGCCGGCAGGTACCGGGCGCCGTTGTAGGTCGCCAACACGACGGAGACCCGCTCGTCGTTCCGGTTCCGCCCGGCACGCTCGACGGGCTGGCGCGGCCACGACTGCATCGGGTCACTGTACCGACTCCGTGTCGGTTGTCACCGGTTCGCCGGTCCCGGCCACCCGGGACGGTCCGGCGGGGACGGTCCGTGGGGAACTTTGGTCGCCCTCTGCGGTCTGAGTAGTCTCGGCGCTGATGTCCAACCCGCTGAGCGACTTCCTCCGCGACTACCTCACGGTCGGCATCTTCGGCTCGCTGGGGTTCGTCCTGGTCGGGCTGTTGCTGTTCATCGCCTGGCTCATCCGGCCGGACCGACGTCAGGCGCAGAAGTACATCGCGTACGAGTCCGGTGTGGACCCGATCGGCGACATGTGGTCCCAGACCCAGGTCCGCTACTACATCTTCGCCCTGCTGTTCGTGATGTTCGACGTCGAGGCGGTCTTCATCTTCCCGTGGGCGACCCAGCTCGAGGTGCTCGGCTGGTTCGGCCTCATCGAGATGACCCTGTTCATCTTCGTCCTGCTCCTCGGCCTCATCTACGCCTGGCGCAAGGGGGTGCTGAAGTGGGCCTAGGACTCGTCGAGAGCGGCAAGATGCCCGCCCCGCTCACGAAGCTCCTCAACCTCTCCCGCAAGTACTCGCTGTGGGTGTACCAGTGGGGACTCGCCTGTTGCGCCATCGAGATGGGCGCGGCGTTCGGCTCACCCCGCTACGACGTCATGCGGCTCGGCGTCATCCCGCTCCCGGCCAGCCCCCGCCAGGCCGATCTGGTCGTGATCTCCGGCACGGTGACCGACAAGATGGCGCCGGCGATCCTCCGGCTCTGGGAGCAGATGCCGGACCCGAAGTACGTGATCTCCATGGGCTCGTGCGCCAACTGCGGCGGCCCCTACTGGGACAGCTACTCGGTCACCAAGGGTGTGGACCAGATCATCCCGGTCGACGTCTACGTCCCGGGGTGCCCGCCACGGCCCGAGGCCCTGCTCGAGGGCGTGGTGCTCCTGCAGGAGCGCATCCAGAACGAGGACATGGCGGCTCGCTGGACCGGCGAGCCGATCGTGGTGGAGTGACCGGTGGCCGAGGACCAGACCGAGACCGCTGCGACGGCTGAGGCCGAGCCCGAGGCACAGGTCGACGAGGCACGAGCCGGCATCGTCGAGGCCTTCCGGGCCGAGCTCGGCGACGCCGTCGAGGATGCCGAGGTGCAGCCGGGACGCGACGTGTGGATCCGGGTCCGCACGGATGCGTGGCGCGCTGCGGCCGAGGCCGCCCGCAACTCGCTCGGGGCCCGGTACTTCTGCTTCCTCTCGGCGATCGACTGGCTGCCCTCGCCCTACGGCCGCTCCATGGACGCCGCGGTCGACGTCGAGCTCGCCCGCCGGGCCGGTGAGGACCCGGCGTCGCCGAGCACGGAGCTCGCCCACGGGGTGACCGGCGGTTCGACCCGGTTCCAGGTGCTGGCCCGTGTGGCCGACGTCGGTCGGCCCGGTGGCTACTGGGGGGTCACGCTCAAGGCCGACGTGGGCGACGACATGACCGTCGACTCGTGGGTCCCGGTCTACGCAGGCGCGGACTGGCACGAACGAGAGGCCTGGGAGATGTTCGGCCTGACCTTCACCGGCCACCCGGGACTCCGGCACATGTACCTGCCGTCGGACTTCGAGGGCCACCCGCTCCGCAAGGAGTTCCCGCTGCTCGCCCGGATGGTGAAGCCCTGGCCGGGGATCGTGGACGTCGAGCCCATGCCGGGCGACGACGAGGAGCCCGCCGACGGGAGCGGGGACGCTGACGGGGAGGGCGACTCGTGACCGCCGTGACCGACCGGCAGAAGCTCCAGTACATCGCCGCTCGCGCGGCGGACGCCCGGGTCAACGTCGAGCTCGAGACCGAGGGCATGACCCTCAACATCGGCCCGCAGCACCCGGCGACCCACGGGACGCTCCGGATCGTCGCCCGCCTCGACGGGGAGCAGGTCATCGCCGCGGAGCCGGTCGCCGGCTACATGCACCGCGGGTACGAGAAGCTCGCCGAGGTCCGCACCTACGCCCAGGTGACGACCCTGGTCAACCGGATCGACTGGCTCGGCAGCTTCGCCAACGAGGTTCCGTTCATCCTGGCCGCAGAGCGGCTCATGGAGGTCGAGGCGCCGCCCCGGGCCACGTGGATCCGCACCCTCCTGTTCGAGATGTCGCGGATCGCGAACATCATCCTGTTCCTCGGCGACATGGGGGTGCAGCTCGGCGCCATCACCCCGGTGTTCTTCGCCTTCCGTGACCGGGAGTACGTGCTCGACCAGATCGAGCGGGTCACCGGTGGACGGTTCCACCCCAACTTCGACCGCATCGGCGGGCTCAAGGACGACCTGCCCAAGGGGTGGCTCGAGGACACCAAGGCCGTCATGGACAAGGTCCGCTCGTTCTGCGACGAGATCGAGGACCTGCTGATGGGGTCCGAGGTCTTCCAGGAGCGGACGCGGGGCATCGGGATCATCCCGCCCGACGTCGCCCTCCAGTACGGACTGTCGGGCGCCAACGCACGGGCGTCCGGCATCGACTGGGACCTGCGGCGGGACGCCTGCGTCGGCCTGGCGTACCCCGAGGTCGACTGGAAGGTCTGGACCCACCCCGACGGCGACTCCTTCGCCCGGTTCTGGGTGCGCCTGCAGGAGGTGCGGGAGGCGACCAGGATCATCGACCAGCTCGCGGACGGGGTGCCGAGCGGTCCGATCATGGCCAAGGTCCCCCGGATCATCAAGGTGCCCGCCGGCGAGGCCTGGGTCTCGACCGAGAACCCGCTCGGGGAGATGGGCTACTACGTGGTGAGCCAGGGGGATCTCACGCCGTTCCGCCTCAAGATCCGCTCGGCGAGCTTCAACAACATCTCGATCACCCCGTGGCTGCTCCGCGGTGTCTACGTTCCGGACATCGTGACGATCCTCGCCTCGCTCTACTTCATCCTGGGAGACATCGACCGGTGAGCTCCGCAGTACTCGGTCTCGAGCTCGCCTACTGGCAGTCGACCCTGATCCGGGTCCTGGCCGGACTGGTGGCGGTGCTGCTGCTCACCGGCGGCGTCGTCTACCTGTACCTGTTCAAGTTCGTGTCGTTCATGCAGAGTCGGCTCGGCCCGATGGAGGCCGGTCCCTACGGCTCGCTGCAGCTGCTCGCCGAGGTCGGCAAGTGGTTGCAGAAGGAGGACATCCACACCGAGGACAGCGATCGGCTGGTGTTCGGCCTCGCCCCGGCGGTGGTGCTCAGCTCGACGTTCCTCATGTTCGTGGTGATCCCGGCGGGACCTGACCTGGTGATCGCCAATCTGGGCACCGGGATCTACTACGTGCTCGCCGTCTCCGCGCTCTCGGTGCTGGGGATCCTGATGGCCGGTTGGGCATCGGCCAACAAGTACGCGCTCATGGGCGCGCTGCGGGCCGGCGGCCAGTTGATCGCGTACGAACTCCCCATGGTCCTCGCCGTGCTCGGCGTGGTCATCATGGCCGGCTCGCTCAACCTGCAGGACATCGTCGCAGCGCAGGCGGGCGGCGAGATCTTCGGGTTCTCCGGGATCGGCAACCCCTACATCCTCACGCAGTTCGTCGCCTTCGCCGTGTTCATGATCGCCGTGCAGGCCGAGCTGACCCAGACGCCGTTCGACATGCCGATCGCCGAGTCCGAGCTGGTCGCCGGCTACCAGGTGGAGTACTCGGGCATCCGGTTCCTCGTCTACTTCATCTCCGAGTTCGCCACCGCCGTCGCCTTCGCCGCCGTGGCGTCGACCCTGTTCCTCGGGGGGTGGGCGCTGCCGACCAGCTGGGGTCTGTCGGACGGTGTGATGAACGTGGTGGGACCGCTGCTGGTGGCCACCAAGGCCGTGCTCCTGGTCGGCGTCGTGTTCTGGGTCCGTTTCTCGTTCCCCCGGTTCCGTGAGGACCAGCTGCAGCGTCTGGCCTGGAAGGTGCTCATCCCGATCGCCCTGGCCAACATCCTCGTGACCGCCGTGTTCAAGGTGGCCTTCTGATGCCCGACAAGCCCTCGCTCCCCAAGCCCCAGCTCCCGGGTGTCCTCAAGGGACTCGGCGTGACGCTCCGCACGGCCAAGGAGACGATGTTCCCCGACGGCCTGCTCCGTCCACCGGCCCCCTCCCGAGGTGCGGCCACCGTGCAGTACCCGCACGAGAAGGAGGAGCCCGCTCCCCGGGCCCGAGGCGTCATCACGCTCAAGGAGGACAACTGCACGGCGTGCATGCTGTGCGCCCGCGAGTGCCCCGACTGGTGCATCTACATCGAGGCGCACAAGACGCTCGCACCGCCGCGCCGTGAGGGTGGCAAGCCCCGGCAGGTGAACGCGCTCGACCGGTTCGACATCGACTACTCGTTGTGCATGTACTGCGGGATCTGCGTCGAGGTGTGCCCGTTCGAGGCGCTCTTCTGGAGCCCCGAGTACGAGTACTCCGAGCCGCGCATCGCCGACCTGCTCCACGACAAGGAGCGTCTGGGCGAGTGGTTCGAGACCGTCCCCGACTTCGAGGCGCTCGAGTCGGGCTCCGAGGTCAAGGTGAAGAAGGTGCCGCGGTGACGGGACTCCTGGCAGCGGCGGAGACGACGTTCGACGTACCCGGCAACGTCGCGTTCGCGGTCCTGGCCGTCCTCATGGTCGTGGCCGCCATCCGGGTGGTCACGACGCGCAACATCGTCCACGCTGCGCTCTGGCTCGTCGTGGTCCTCGGCGGGAACGCCGTGGTGTACCTGATCCTGCAGGCGGAGTTCCTGGCGCTCACCCAGCTGCTCGTGTACATCGGCGCCATCATCGTGCTGTTCCTGTTCGGGATCATGCTGACCCGGGCGCCGCTCGGGAAGTCCGGCGACCTCGACAACAACCAGCGGTGGATCGGTGCCGCAGTCGGCGTGCTCCTGCTGCTGGTGATCGGCTACGCCGTCACCCGGACCTGGGGTTCGGACCGGCTCGACTTCGCGGCCTACGACCTGCCGCAGGTGAGCGACGTCGCGGGCAGCACCGTGGAGATCGGTGGTTCCGGCAACGGCCGGACCCAGGCGCTCGCCAACGAGATCTTCGGCAGCTACCTGATCCCGTTCGAGGTCGTCTCGGTGCTCCTCACCGGGGCGTTGATCGGCGCCATCGTCCTGGCGAGGAGGGACTGACGCCGTGCTGTTGAACCAGTTCCTGCTCCTCGCCGCCGTGCTGTTCTCGGTCGGTGTGTACGGGGTGATCGTCCGCAAGAACGGCGTGCTCGTGCTGATGTCGGTCGAGCTCATCCTCAACGCCGTCAACATCAACCTGATCGCCTTCAGCACCTACTGGGGGCTCGGTGGACAGGTCTTCGCCCTGTTCGTGATCGCCGTCGCCGCCGCCGAGGTCGGTGTGGGTCTGGCGATCGTCCTGCTCATCTACCGCAACCGCCGGTCGGTCGACATCGACCAACTCGACGAGCTCAGGGGCTGAGGCGCTCACCATGTGGTTCTTCACGCACGTCTGGATCCTGCCTGCCGTGATGGCGGGGTCGTTCCTCCTGATCCTGCTGTTCGGCAAGCGACTGCCCTTCAAGGGGGCCGAGGTCGGGATCACGGCGGTGTCGATCTGCCTGCTCTTCGCCCTGGCCACCGCCTTCAACTGGGCCACGTGGGGTGCGGACTCGCCCACGGTGTCGGCGTCCGCACCTGCGGAGCAGGTCGAGGCGACCGAAGTCGGCGCGCTCGCCGAGGTGCCCGACCGGTGTTCGAACGTGGTCACCGAGCTCCGCGAGGGCGAGGGCGGCGGTGCCACCGAGGCCGCCCCGGCCGGTGGGGGAACCGCCCCGGCGGGAGAGGGTGCGGCCCCGGCTGCGGTCTCCGGGACCGGTGAGACCGCCGCCCCGGTCCTGGGCTCGGCCCCCTCGGCGGGCGGCAAGGAGGAGGAGACCGTCACCCGGCCGGTGGTCCGCTGCGTCGACTGGGTCGAAACCGCCGGCGAGTCGCTCATCACCTGGGGGACGCAGATCGACGGACTCTCGGTGATGATGATCGTGGTCGTCACGATCATCTCGCTGCTCGTCCACATCTTCTCGACCGACTACGTGCACGGCGATCGGCGCTACACCCACTACTTCGCGTTCCTGTCGCTGTTCACGGGGTCGATGTTGTTCTTCGTGCTCTCCCAGAGCACCCTCCAGATGATCGTGGGGTGGGAGCTCGTCGGGGTCTGCTCGTTCGCGCTCATCGGTCACTGGTGGGAGGAGAAACCCAACTCGGACGCCGCCCTCAAGGCGTTCCTCACCAACCGGGTCGGCGACGTCGGCCTGCTGGTCGGCATGATCATCCTGTTCTTCGCCGCCGGTCAGTCGTTCTCGATCATGGACGTCAACATCCTCGCCCAGGAGGGCGAGATCCGGCACGTGGTCCTGCTCGCCGCATCGGTCTGCCTGATCACCGCCGTGATGTCCAAGTCGGGTCAGTTCATCCTGCACACGTGGCTCCCCGACGCCATGGCCGGGCCGACACCGGTCTCGGCGCTCATCCACGCCGCGACCATGGTCGTCGCCGGCATCTTCATGGTGGCCCGCCTCTACCCGGTGTTCTTCGAGGGCCTGTCCATCGCCAACTCGTCGGTCAACCTGCTCGCGGTGGTCGGAGCGGTCACGGCGCTGTTCGGTGCGATGCTGGCCTTCGTCCAGAAGGACATCAAGAAGGTGTTGGCCTACTCGACGGTCTCGCAGCTGGGCTTCATGGTGACGTCGCTCGGCGTCGGCGCCTGGACCGCTGCGATGTTCCACCTCTTCACCCACGCCTTCTTCAAGGCGTGCCTGTTCCTGGGCGCCGGCTCGCTCAGCCACGCGTGCCACCACAGTTTCAACATGGTCGACGACATGGGCGGGCTCCGGAAGATCATGCCCAAGACCTTCTGGACCTACCTGATCGCCACGGGTGCGCTCGCCGGCATCTTCCCCCTCTCGGGGTTCTGGTCGAAGGACGAGATCCTGGCGGGAACCGGATCGTTCCCGGGCACCGAGGGTGCGAACGGCACGTACCACCTGATGCTCGTCATGCTGCTCCTCGCCGCCTTCTGCACGGCGGCCTACATGACCAGGACCATCTGGTACGCCTTCTTCGGTGAGTACCGCGGCCACGGCCATCCGCACGAGTCGGGCCCGCGGATCACCGTGCCGCTCATCCTGCTGGCGGCCCTCGGTGCCGTGGTCGGGTTCCTCAACCTCCCGGCGGCGTTCGACTTCCTGCCCTCCGGCACGCTCACCCGGTTCGAGAAGTTCGTCGAGCCGATCGGCCTCTACTTCCCCTCGATCACCCACGCCTCGTTCAACCCGGTCCTCGCCGTGCTGTCGGTCGCGGTCGGGCTCTCGGGGATCCTGGTCGCCTACCTCTTCTACTGGAAGGGCGCCTTCAAGGGCCTGCACGGACTCTCGGAGCGCAACCGGCTGGCAGGGTGGGGCAAGAACGTGCTCGTCAACAAGTACTACTTCGACTGGCTCTACACGACCGTCATCGTGGGCTTCGTCAAGGGTCCGCTCGCCCGGGCCTCGAACTGGTTCAACCAGACCGTCCTGGACGGGGTGGTCAACGGTGTCGGCCGGGGTGCGGTCGGTGTCGGTCGGTTCGTCTACGACGACATCGACCAGCGTGTCGTCGACGGCGCGGTCAACGGCGCCGGAGCCACGGCATCGGGTTCGGGCGGGGTGTTGCGGCACCTCCAGACCGGCCGGATCCAGCAGTACACGGCCTTGTTCTTCGCCGCGGCGGCCATCCTGGCCGGCGTCTTCGTCCTCTTCGTCGGCTGATCGAGTAGGGAGATCTTCGTTCCCATGCATGAGTTCCTGAACGACTGGGGTCTGATCCTCATCACGTTCGTGCCCCTGGTGGGTGCGCTCGTGATGCTGTTCGTGCCCAAGGAGTCCGAGGACACCCACAAGCTCGTCGCCCTGGTGACGTCGGTGGTGACCGCGGCGATCGGCCTGCTGATCCTGCTCGAGTTCGACTATGACAACGCCGGATCGCTGCAGTTCCTGGTCGACTACGAGTGGATCTCGGTCATCAACTCGAGCTTCATCATGGGGCTGGACGGGATGTCACTCCCGTTGTTGATCCTCACCGTCGGGATCATGCCCCTGGTGTTCGTCTACTCGTGGAACCACGTGCCCGAACCCGGCAACCCGAAGGCGTTCTTCATCCTCATGCTGGTGCTCGAGACCGGCATGATCGGGTCCTTCCTGGCCCAGGACCTGATCCTCTTCTTCGTCTTCTTCGAGGTCGTGCTCCTGCCGATGTTCTTCATGATCGGCGTCTGGGGCGGTCCGGAGCGCAAGTACGCGTCGATCAAGTTCTTCCTCTACACCCTGTTCGGCTCGGCGCTCATGATCGTGGCGTTCATCGCCGTCAGCTACCTCTCCGTCGAGCAGACCTTCTCGATCCCCGAGCTCCGGGAGTTCGGCGGAGCCGGTCTGTCGCGGACGGCGCAGATCCTCATCTTCGGCGGCATGTTCCTCGGGTTCGGCATCAAGGTGCCGATGTTCCCGTTCCACACCTGGTTGCCCGATGCCCACACCCAGGCCCCC
>CAINRS010000034.1 GCA_903852755.1 uncultured Actinomycetes bacterium
CCCCGCTCTTGCCGGGCAGGCCGACGTCGAACAGCCAGTCGCCGCTGCGCTCGTACATCCCCGCGGTGGCCAGCACCGCGAGGACCTTGGTGCAGACCTCGGCGTCCACCACCCGCTCCCCCGTGAGCGGATTCACTCCGCCGTCGGCGAGCGTCGAGCCCATCACTGCCAGGTCGCGGGCGGTGACGAGCAGCGAGCACTGGCGCGTGTAGACGTCGGTGGTCTCGTCGGGGTCCGCGTAGATGCGGCCGTAGCCGGCGAGCAGGTGGGCGATGCCTCGGTTGCGCTGGTTGGTGGCGCTCTCCGAGGCGTAGACCGCGTCGTCGACGACGAGTTCCCGTCCGGCGAAGCGGGACAGGCCGGATCGGATGAACTCCCAGCGTTCGGTCGAGTCCGCACCGGGCGCCAGGCTGGTCGACGCGATCGCGCCGGCGTTCACCAGCGGGTTGGTCGCCTTGTCGTCGTCGAGCTCGACGGCGATGACCGAGTCGAACGGCTGCCCGGTGGCGTTCGCGCCGAGGCGGTCCCGGGCCTCGTCGATCCCGACGGCCTCGCAGACGAGCGCGAACACGAACGGCTTGGACACGCTCTGGATGGAGAACTCCCGCTCGACGTCCCCGACGGTGCGCACTGCGCCCGCCACACCGCACACGGCGATACCGAACCAGTCCGGCGACGCCTCGGCGAGCGCCGGGATGTAGTCGGCGACCTGCCCGTCGGTGACGTGGCGGTACCGATCGTGCGCAGTGCGGATGCACTCGTCGACCAGGTCGATGTCGGGCAGTTCCCCGGTGGAGACAACCCGTTGCCGACCGGTCGACCCCTCGACCACGTCGGGGCCGGCCTACTCGATGCGCAGGCCGGAGATGGCCCGGCCGATCACCAGCTGCTGGATCTGCTCGGTGCCCTCGAAGATGTCGAAGATCTTCGAGTCGCGGTGCCACCGCTCCACCGGGTACTCCCGGGTGTAGCCGTAGCCACCGAGGATCTGGATGGCCCGCTCGGTGACCCACACGGCGGTGCGTCCGGCCATGAGCTTCGACATCGAGCCCTCCGCGTTGACGTAGCCGCCGCCGTTGCGGGCCAGCCACGCGGCACGGTGCGTCATGAGTCGGGCTGCGTCGATCTGGGTCGCCATGTCGGCGAGCATGAACGCGATCGACTGGTTCATGATGATCGGCTTGCCGAACGCGTACCGCTCCTGGGCGTACTGCAGCGAGTACTCGTAGGCGGCGCGGGCCACACCCACGGCCATGGCGGCCACTGCCGGGCGGGTCGCCTCGAAGGTCGCCATCGCCGGCTGCTTGCCCGAGCTGACCTTGGGGTTGGTCAGCGCCTCGCGGGCCTTGGCGAGCTTCTCGTCGAGCTTCTCCTTGCCGCCGAGCAGGCAGCTGCCGGGGACCCGCACGTCGTCGAGGACGACCTCGGAGGTGTGCGACGCCTTGATGCCGTGCTTCTTGTACTTCTGGCCCATGCTCAGGCCCGGGGTGCCCGGCGGGACGACGAAGCTCGCCTGACCCCGGCCCTTGAGCTCGGGGTCGACCGCCGCGACGACGACGTGGACGTCGGCGATGCCGCCGTTGGTGATCCACGCCTTGGTGCCGTTGAGCACCCACTCGTCCTTGGCCTCGTCGTAGACGGCCCGGGTGCGCAGCGAGCTGACGTCGGAGCCGGCATCGGGCTCGGAGACGCAGAACGCTCCCAGCTGCACCTTCTCGGGAGTGCCGTAGCACTGGGGCACCCACTCGAAGACCTGCTCCGGCGTGCCGTTGCCCGCGATTCCGGCGGCAGCGAGGCCGGAGCCGAAGATGCTCAGGCCGATGCCGGCGTCACCCCAGAACATCTCCTCGATGGCGACCGGCATGGTGAGGCCGCTCTGGTCGGCGAGCATCGCCTGGGCCATGAAGTCCATCCCGTAGAGGCCGATGTTGGCGGCCTCCTGGACGATGGGCCAGGGGAACTCCTCCTTCTCGTCCCACTCCTCGGCCGCCGGACGGATGACGTCCTCGGCGAAGTCGTGCACCCACTTCTGGATCTGGATCTGGTCCTCGTTCAACTCGAGGGAGAACTCGCCGCTCACGTGGTCACCTCCGTCGCCCCGGTCGCCCGGTGGTCCCTGCCTGCGGGCCGGCTCCAGCCGGTCCCGTGGTTACCCTCAGTAGGTTACCCATGGGTAACCGCAGGTTCCACCCCATCCCGGACGACCCGGACCGAGCGGGGTTCAGGGCCGGCGCAGGACGGTGCCGGCCGGCGTGTCCTCGACGACCCACCCCTCGGCGACGAGCTGATCGCGGATCAGGTCCGCAGCAGCGAAGTCCCGGTCGGCCCGGGCCGCATCGCGCGCCCGGGCGAGCGCCAGGGCGTCGTCGTCGACCAGGTCGGCCGAGCCGTCCCGCAGGTCGAGGCCGACCGCGTCGAGCGCGGAGCGGACCGCAGCGGCGAGCGGCGCAGCGGTTGCGTCGTCACCGGCGTCGAGGAGACGGTTCACCTCGCTGACGAGTGCGAACACCCCGGCCAGCGCCCCGGGCGTGTCCAGGTCGTCGTCCATCCGGTCCCGGAAACGGTCCAGGGACGAGTCGTCGGGCTCGGCGTCGGGGAGTGCCTCGGAGCGCCGGGCGAAGGCGTCGAGCCGCTGCAGCGCGGACTCCGCCTGGGCGACCGTCTCGACGGTGACCTCGACCGGTGAGCGGTAGTGCGCCTGCAGCACGAGCAGCCGGTAGGCCCGGGGGTCGTGACGCTCGACGAGTTCGGTGAGCGTCGTGAAGTTGCCCAGGGACTTGGACATCTTCTCCCCCGCCACCTCGACGAAGCCGTTGTGCATCCAGTGGTGGGCGAAGTCCTGACCCGACGCGACGGCCTGGGCCCGCTCGTTCTCGTGGTGCGGGAACGCCAGGTCGAGGCCACCACCGTGCAGGTCGAACCCCTCCCCCAGCAGGTCGAGGCTCATGACGACGCACTCGGTGTGCCACCCGGGTCGGCCGTCACCCCACGGGGCCGGCCACGACGGCTCACCGGGCTTGGTGAACTTCCACAGGGCGAAGTCCGCCGGGTGCCGCTTGGCCGAACTGCCGACCACCGCGCGGTCACCTCCACCGGCGACGAGATCGTCGAGCGACTGGTGCGCGAGCAACCCGTACCCGTCGACATCGCCGACCGACAGGTACACGCCGTCGTCGGTCAGGTACGCGGCGTCGTCGGCGATCAGGTTGGCGACGAGGGAAACCATCCGGTCGACGTAGGCGGTCGCGTGTGGGTCGTGGTCGGGGCGCAACACGCCGATGGCGTCCATTGCGTCCCACCAGACGGACTCGAACTCCTCGACCACCTCGGTCCACGGGCGACCCTCGGCCGCAGCGCGCTCGATGATCTTGTCGTCGATGTCGGTGATGTTCGACACGTAGACCACACGCTGCCCGCACCAGGTCAGGTAGCGGCGCAGGATGTCGAACACCAGGGAGAATCGACCGTGGCCGAGGTGGGGCGGCCCGTAGACGGTGGGGCCGCACACGTACATCGACACCTCGCCGGGTGTCCGCTGCACGAGCGGGACGACCTGCCCACGGGCGGTGTCGTGGAGGCGGATCACGTCATCGACCCTAGCGACCCCGCACACACCGACCTCCGGCACGCCTGCGTGCCGCGACCGCCGACAGGGCGTCGTGTACGGTCGACCGCAGCGGCGCCTCCGGGCGCCGGACCCGAGCCGGACCGACAGCTCCACCGACGACCCGACCAGAAGGACGGACCATGCGTACCCGAACCGTTGCCGCCGCCACACTCCTCGCCGTCCTCGCCCTCTCGGCGGCGGCCTGCTCGTCCGACGAGTCCTCGGAGTCCACCTCGACCACCACGTCGACGAGCGCTCCCGCCACCTCGGCGCCCGTCGGCGGCAACGTGCTCCCGCCCGTCGTGCTCAACGACCAGGAGACCTCGACCACCGTCGACGTCGGCACGACGGTGACCTTCGACCTGGGTGAGCCGGGTGAGGGGCGCTTCGTCGCCACCAGCGCCGATCCGGCCGTGTTCAAGGTCGAGAACGAGGGCAAGACCGAGGGCACGTACTCCACCAATGCCGGTGGTGTGGCGGTCGCCCCGGGGACCACCGAGGTCACCGTCCAGTTCTTCGGAGCGACCAACGGCGTGGGCTCCCCCACCACCTTCACCATCACCGTCGAGTGACCGCCGCCGGGTGACCGGCTCCGACTGCCCGTCCTCAGAGCAGGTCCACGGGCTCCCGGCCGTCAGCGAGACGCTGGATCCGGTCGAGCGCGCCGAGGGCCACCTCGGGCTGCGGCAGCACCCAGAAGCGGCCCTCACGAACCGCCGCCAGCACGGCGTCGGCGACGGTCTGCGCCGGCGCCCCCGAGTCGACGCCGGCCCGGATGATCGAGTCGACCTCGGCCGCGACACCGGTGAGCTCGTGGTCCTCGGGGTCCACGTCGAGCGACCTGAGTGAGTTGTCCGACAGGTTCGACACCACCAGACCCGGGCAGACCACCGAGGCCCGCACCGGGGCATCGATCCGGGAGAGTTCGTGCTGCAGCGACTCCATCATCCCGACCACGGCGTGTTTCGCCGACACGTAGGCGCCCATCCCCGGTGTCGCCACCAACCCCGCGCCCGAGGACACGGTGACCACGTGACCGGAACCTCGCTCCAGCATGGCGGGCACCACGGCGCGCACGCCGTGGACCGGCCCCCAGTAGTCGACCTCGACCTGCCGACGCCACACCTCGATCGGCTGTTCCCAGACCAGCCCCGCGACGAAGATGCCGGCGTTGAACACCGCGACGGCGGGGCCTCCCCAGTCCTCGCACGCGTCCACGAGCCTCGTGGCGACCTCCGGATCGGCGGCATCGCCGACCACGACCCGGACGTCGGGTGCACCGGCCGCCATCGCCTGCGCCCCGGTCACCGCCACGGCACCGTCGTCGTAGTCACTGAGCACGAGCGGCAGACCGAGCGCACCGAAGGTGACCGCGATCGCCGTCCCGATCGTGCCCCCCGCACCGGTCACCACGACCGGACCCTCGGTGATCGCCCCGAGCACGCCGTCGGCACTCACCGCTCGACCTGTTCCGGCAGCGTGCGTCCCATCCTGTGCCTCCCCGTCCCGGTCGTGCGGTCGACCCGTCCGGTTCCGGACCGTAGCGGGCCTCCCGATAGGTTGTCGCCGCAATGAGCGCGCATCCTCCCCGCCCACGGCCGACCCGCGACGTCCCCGACAAGCCGTCGGTCGACGGCCTCGAGGAGCGGTGGGCCCCGGTGTGGGCCGAGCACGACACCTACGCGTTCGACCGCACCGTCCCGCGGGAGCAGGTGTTCTCGATCGACACGCCACCGCCGACCGCCTCGGGGTCGCTGCACGTCGGCCACGTGTTCTCCTACACCCACACCGACACCATCGCCCGCTACCAGCGCATGCGCGGCAAGGAGGTCTTCTACCCGATGGGGTGGGACGACAACGGCCTCCCGACGGAGCGACGGGTCGAGAACTACTACGGCGTGCGGTGCGACCCGACGGTGCCGTACGACCCGTCGTTCAGCCCACCGGACGAGCCGCCGAGTGACCGGCGCGACTTCGTGCCGGTGAGCCGCCCCAACTTCATCGAGCTCTGCGAGCAGCTGCTCGTGATCGACGAGCAGGCGTTCGAGGACGTGTGGACCAGACTCGGGCTGTCGGTCGACTGGTCCTCGACCTACGCCACGATCGACGAGGCCTCGCGGCGGGTCAGCCAGCGCGCCTTCCTGCGCAACCTCGCACGCGGCCAGGCGTACTCCCAGGAGGCCCCGAGCCTGTGGGACGTCACGTTCCAGACGGCGGTGGCCCAGGCCGAGCTCGAGGACCGGGAGCGCCCCGGCGCCTACCACCAGCTCGCGTTCCACCGCACCGACGGCGGCGGCGACGTGCTCATCGACACGACCCGACCCGAGCTCGTCGTGAGCTGCGTCGCCCTGGTCGCCCACCCCGACGACGAGCGGTACCAGCCGCTGTTCGGCTCGACGGTGACCACGCCGGTGTTCGGGGTGCAGGTCCCGGTCCACGCGCACCCGCTCGCCGAGCCCGACAAGGGCACCGGCATCGCCATGATCTGCACCTTCGGCGACACCACCGACGTGGTGTGGTGGCGTGAGCTCGACCTGCCGATGCGGGCGGTCGTCGAGCGGGACGGTCGCTTCAGCGAGTCCACGCCCGAGTGGCTGACGACCGAGACGGCCCGCGAGCGGTACGGCCGGATCGCACGCAAGGCACCCGGCGGCGCCCGCGAGCAGATGGTCGCGATGCTCTCCGAGACCGGTGAACTCATCGGCGACGTCCGGCCGATCACGCACGCCGTGAAGTTCTTCGAGAAGGGCGACAAGCCGCTGGAGATCGTGACCTCACGTCAGTGGTACATCCGCAACGGCGGCCGGTCCGACGAGCTGAAGTCGGCACTGGTGGCTCGCGGTGCCGAGCTGGTGTGGCACCCCGACCACATGCGGCACCGCTACGACAACTGGGTCCAGGGCCTGAACGGCGACTGGCTGGTCTCCCGCCAGCGCTACTTCGGGGTGCCGTTCCCGGTCTGGTACCCGGTGCTCGCCGACGGGAGCGTCGACCACGACCACCCGATCCTGCCCGACGAGTCGGCGCTGCCCGTCGACCCGCAGGCCGAGTGCCCACCGGGGTGCACCGAGGCGCAGCGGGGTGCACCGGGCGGCTTCGTGGGCGACCCCGACGTCATGGACACCTGGGCCACCTCGTCGCTCACCCCGCAGATCGCGTGCCGGTGGGAGGACGACCCCGACCTGTTCGCCCGCACCTTCCCGATGGACCTGCGGCCGCAGGGCCACGACATCATCCGGACCTGGCTGTTCTCGACGGTGCTGCGCAGCCACGACGAGTTCGACTGCGTGCCGTGGTCCAACGTGGCGCTGTCGGGGTGGATCCTCGATCCGGACCGCAAGAAGATGTCGAAATCCAAGGGGAACGTCGTGACCCCGCTCGGACTCCTCGAACAGCACGGCTCCGACGCCGTGCGCTACTGGGCGGCGTCGGGTCGTCCGGGGACCGACACGGCGTTCGACGAACAGCAGATGAAGGTCGGCCGGCGGCTCGCCATCAAGCTGCTCAACGCATCGCGCTTCGCGCTCGGCTTCGGGGCCGTCCCCGAGGGCACACCCGTGACCGAGGCCCTCGACCGGGCGATGCTCGCTGCGCTGGCCGATCTGGTCGACGACACGACCCGGGCGTTCGACGACTTCGACTACGCGCGGGCCCTGGAGCGGACCGAGCAGTTCTTCTGGCGCTTCTGCGACGACTACCTGGAGCTGGTCAAGAGCCGGGCCTACGGGGACGGGGACGCCGAGCAGCAGTCGACGGCCACCGACTCGGCCCGGGCGGCGCTCGGTTCGGCGCTGTCGACACTGCACCGGCTGCTGGCGCCGTTCCTCCCGTTCACCTGCGAAGAGGTCTGGTCGTGGTGGATGGAGGGGTCGGTCCACACCTCGTCGTGGCCCACCGCGGCGGAGCTCCGATCCGCACTCGGCGACCCGGCGGGCACGGGCGCACCCGAGACCCTGGCCGTCGCCGGTGCCGTGCTCAGCGAGCTTCGCGGCGCCAAGTCGGCGGCGAAGGTCGGGATGCGCGCCGTGATCGAGCTGGCAGAGGTGGTGGACGACCCGGCCCGTCTGGCACTGCTGCGCACGGTGCTCGACGACCTGGCCGAGGCCGGCCGCGTCGAGTCGTTCGAACTGCGCGAGGGGGACTCGCTCAGTGTGACCTGCACCCTGGCCCCGGCCGGGGACTGAGGCGAAGCGGGGCCGGACCCCGACCGGTTCAGCGGGGCGCCGTCCCGGGGACGATGGCCTGGGCCAGCTTGATGCCGTCGGTGTCGAACGCGCCGAGCACGCGGAGCCGGAACTCCCGCTCGACCTCGAACTGCGCGGCCGGCTCGGTGTCGCACAGCGCCCGGAGCGTGATCCCGGTCGGGTCGATCAGGAGCACGCCGAGCACCTCGACGTCGCCGGTGATCCGGTCGGACCACGCCGGGTCGGCCCGCAGCGCCGCACCCACCCCGGCCAGCACCGACACCGCGAGCTCGACGTCGGTCTCGGGGGCGACGACCACGTCGACGACGGCACGCGACCAGCTCTGCGACTTGTTCCCCACCGAGAGCACCTCGCCGTTGGCGATGTGCCAGACCGTCCCGTTGACGTCGCGCACACGGGTCGACCGCAGCGTCACCCGTTCGACCACTCCCTGCACCGGAGCGCCGCAGTCCACGATGTCGCCGACGCCGTAGCGGTCCTCGACCACGATGAAGAACCCGGCGAGCATGTCGCGCACCAGGGTCTGGGCACCGAAGCCGAGCGCGACGCCGATCACACCGGCCGAGGCCAGGATCGCCGGCAGGCTGGCGCCGAGCTCGGCGAGGACCAGCGCTGCGGCCACGACGACGACGAGGATGGACGCCACCGAGCGGGCGATCGCCGTGACCGTCTCGCTCCTGGCCTGCAGCCGGCTCGAGGAGCCACCGAAGCGCACCTCGGAGGGCATGAACTCTCCGAGACGATCGGCGCTGGCGATCATCCGCATCCCGATCCGACGGATGAGCCAGCGCAGGACCAGGTTGACGACCCACGCCCCGACCAGGATCAGCGGGATCACGACCACCTGGTGCGGGGTCCGGTCTGCGATCGACTGGAAGTCGACACCGAGGATCCCGGTCGGCCAGTTCGACGCGACCGTCACGGACACGCGCCGAGCGTAGCGACGGGGACGGAACCCCCGGCGGACCCCGACCATCCGCAGCCGGAGTGGCGGACGTCACTACCGTCTGTGGTGATGGCCCTGTTCCGTGCCCGCCGACGCCGGCTGGTCGCTGCGACGCGCGCCGAGGCCGAGGCGGAACACCTGGCCCACCTCGATGCCAGCGGTGTGGTCGTGGTGCGCGACACCTCGGCCTCGCCCGCCATGACGCACCGGTTCGGCTGGGACCACGAGTCGTTCCGGATCCCCGGCACGCTCCGTGGTCTGGTGCACCCGGACGACCTGGCCCAGTTCGACCGCTGTGCGGACCAGGTGACGGTCCGCCTGCTCACCGCCGACGGGACGCACCGCCGGGTGCTCGTGGTGCGCACGCCCGGACACGACCTGTTGGTCGACCTGCACCCGCACCAGGAACACCTCGAGCAGACCGTGCGCCACGCCGAGGTCGTCGAGCACTCCCCGCACGGCGTGGTGGTGATCGAGTTCACCGACGTCTCGGACCCCGACTCCATGGTCCTCAGGTCGGCGAACCCGGCCGCCCGTCGGCTGCTGCGGCTCGAGCACCACTCACTGGACGGGACCCGACTGGACGGGATCCTCACCCGACCGTCGGCACGGCTGGTCAGCTCGATCGCCTTCGACGTCGCCCACACCGGTCAGTCGCTCACGGCGGAACGACTCACGTTCAGCGAGCTCCCCGACACCTGGATCGACGTCCGGGTCGACCGGCTCGCGGACGGGACCCTGGCCGCCACGTTCAGCGACGTGACCGAGCAGGTGGTCACCGAGGAGGGCCTGCGACACCGGGCAGGACACGACGGGCTCACCGGACTCCCCAACCGGTCGGTCCTCGAGGACCGACTCGCCGTGCTCACCTCGGACCTGTTGACCGGGCGACACGTGGCGCTCGTGCTGGTCGACGTCGACGGCCTGGCAGCGGTGAACGAGTCGCTGGGCCACCGGCTCGGCGACCGGTTCGTCGTGGCGGTGGCGGATCGACTCGCCCGCAACGTCGTCGGGGCCGAGCTCGTCGCCCGGATCGGCAGCAGCGACTTCGCCGTCGTCTCCCGACCCTCGGACACACGGGCCGAGGCGGTCGAGCGGGCCGACTCCGTCGCAGCGGCGCTCGCGACCCCCGTCGACGTCGACGGTCACCTGGTCCCGGTGCAGGCGAGGATCGGCGTGGCGATCGCCCCCGACCACGGTGCCGACCCCCGGACACTGGTCCACGCCGCCGAGGCGGCCCTCCACCACGCCCGCACCGAATCGACCGGCACCGAATCAACCGGTACCGAATCAACCGCGGCCGAATCGACCGGCACCGAATCAACCAC
>CAINRS010000035.1 GCA_903852755.1 uncultured Actinomycetes bacterium
TCGATCTGCTCGACGACGAGGTCCCGGACGGTCCTGCGGAAGATCTCGTGCTCCTCGGTGAACTCGACCACGGACGACGCTGCTCCTCGCTCGACGACGGACGCAGGCTACCCGCGCGGCGTCGTGACCCCCGAGGCCGACCCGGCCATCCGGTCCAGGCCCGCCGCCGCGAGCAGGTCGACGGAGCCGACCTTCTCGGGGAGGGGAATCCCGGGGGCACTCGCCCTGTTGGGGCTATCGTCCGGCATCGCCTCGTCCTGCGCGCCGTGCCGGAACCACCCCGAGGGATCCGAGGCCACATGACCACCACCCTGATCGTCTGTTCCGCCGGCTGGCTCCTCGGGTGGTGGGCGTTCGGCCGGGTGCGTTCGCTCCGTGGCGGCGGCCCCGGAGCGGCGCGGACCGGAGGGGTCACGATCGTGATCCCCGCCCGCAACGAGGAGCTCAGCCTCCCGAACCTGCTCGCCGACCTCGCCGTCGGCCGCCCGGCCCACTCCCGCGTCGTGGTGGTCGACGACCACTCGACCGATCGCACGGCCGAGCTGGCCGCCGCCCACGACTTCGTGGAGGTCGTCCCGGCCCCGCCGCTCCCGGCGGGCTGGACCGGCAAGAGCTGGGCCTGCCACACGGGAGCGTCGTTCGCCACCGGTGAGTCGCTCGTGTTCCTCGACGCCGACGTGCGGGTGCGGCCGGGGGCACTCGACGCCCTGCTCGGCGACCTCGAGGAGCGGGGGGGACTGGTCAGCGTGCAGCCGTGGCACCGCACCGAGCGGGCCTACGAGCAGCTCTCCGCCCTGTTCAACACGATCGCGATCATGGGAGCGGCCACCGGCTCCCCGCGCAGGCGGTGCGGAGCCTTCGGGCCGGTCCTCGCCACGTCGATCGCCGACTACGAACGGATCGGCGGGCACGAGTCGGTCCGGACCGAGGTGGTCGAGGACCTGGCGATCGCAGCGAGGTACCACGAGCACGGCCTCGGGGTGCACGTGGCCCTGGGTCGGGACGAGTTCCAGTTCCGCATGTACCCCGCCGGGGTCCGGCAGGTCGTCGAGGGGTGGACCAAGAACTTCGCCTCCGGAGCCTCCTCGACCGGGCCGCTGCGCCTCCTGGCGATCGTGGTGTGGGTGACTGCCCTGGGCTCGAGTTCCGTGACCCTGATCGACGCAGCCCGCGGCCGGGCGAGCGTGGGGGTGGCGCTGGTCCTCTACACGGCGTTCGCCGCCCAGCTGGCCGTGCTGTTCCGGCGGGTGGGCCGCTTCCCGATCACCACGGCGCTGGCCTACCCGGGCCTGGTGGTGTTCTTCGTCCTCGTCTTCGTCCGGTCCCTGTGGCGCACCCACGTCCGCCGGTCGGTTCGGTGGCGGGACCGACAGATCGAACTCCGTGCCCCGGCGTCCTGAAGTGGCAGACTGGGTTCCGTGATCGTCGACCTGGGCTTCGAGTCCTCGCTCATCGCCTCCGTCGCGGCCTGGGTGGTGATCGGATTCTCCACGGGCTACGCCGTGCACGTCGTCCCGGTCCGGCACCTCGACCACGACAACTGGCTCACCCGGCCCCGACGGTTCGAGGACGGCGGACGGTTCTACGAGCGGCGGCTGCGCATCCGCACCTGGAAGGACCGTCTGCCCGAGAAGGGCGACATCTTCCCCGGCGGCTTCTCCAAGCGGGCGATCACCGACCGGTCGGACGCCTTCCTGGAGCGGTTCGCCGCCGAGACCCGGCGGGCCGAGATCGTCCACTGGCTGAACGCCCTGTCCGGCCCGGTCTTCCTGGTGTGGTGCTCGTGGCCACTCGGCGTCGTGATGATCTGCTTCGGGTGGGGCGGCCACCTGCCGTTCATCTGCATCCAGCGCTACAACCGGTCCCGGATCCAGCGGACGCTGTCGAGGAGGACCCGGCAACACCGCGGTCCAGCGGACGGGCCTGCGACGTCCGCCGGGCCGGCTGTGCACCCCGGGCCGGCCACGCACCCCGAGCCTGCCGTCGCCGCCGTGCAGGTGGTGCCGGCGGTCTCCCGCCCCGCAGTCTGAGCGCTCGCCACGGTGGCGGTCGACCCCGGTGCGACACGGCGGCGTGAGGACCTGCTCCCCCTGCGGTCGACGCTCGCGATCTTCGTCGTCATCCAGATCGTCGACCAGCTGCTCTCGCGCCAGGTGCGCAGCGTCCTGTCGATCAACGAGGTCGCCCAGGAGGACTCCCTCGCGCTGCTCGCCCTGATCTCGGACGTTGCGTTCGTCGTGACGCTCGCCGCAGTGGTCCTCGGCGCGCTGCTGCGCACCCGGGCGGAGCGGATGAACCGGCTCGTCGTGGTCTACCTGGCCGTGGCGACGCTGAACCTGATCATCAACGTGGCGACCCTCGTGCTCATCGCGCAGTACCAGGCGGCCGAGGAACTCCGGCTGCTCGGCGACCTCGCCCTGATCTACGCCAACACCGTGCTCGTCTTCGCCGTGTGGTACCGACTGCTCGACGCCGAGACCGACCACGGTGCGTTCGAGTTCCCCGAGGACCCCGCCCGACCCGACCGGCCGCTCGGCTGGGTGGACTACCTGTTCCTGTCGTTCAACACCAATGCGACCTTCGGCCCGACCGCCGAGGTCCCCCACACCAGGACCGCCAAGGTGCTGATGATGGTCCAGACGTCGCTGTCACTCCTGGTGCTCGTGGTCCTGGTCGCCCGGATCGTCGGGCTGGGACGCTGATCGGTTCCGGGTAGTTCCGCCCATCTCCGGTCGCCGACCGGGTGCCGATGCCCTCCGTGCACACCAACACGGAGGCAACCATGGTGAAGTTCTGCGTCGGCGCCACGCTGGCAACCGTTCTCTTCATCGCCACGTTCGCCGTCGTCACCATGCTGGTCAACACCCACCAGATGGTCTCGGCCGGCTACTGACGGGCGCACCCTCGACAGCTGCGCAGCCCACCCCCGACGAGGCTGCTGCGTTCCGTCCGACCCGGACCCCAGCAGGTGTCCTAGCGTGTCGACGTGGGAGACCTCGGGACGCAGCTGACCGGGACGCTGGTCGGCCGGTGGTACGTCACGATCTTCGGGATCACCTTCGTGGTGCTCGCCGTCCGCCACATGGGCTGGCGGCGAACCCTCCTCTACGCCGTCGTGGCCGTCACCGTCGGCGGCCTCGCCGAGAACGCCTCGGTGCACCTGGGCGTCCCCTACACGCGGTACGCCTTCAACCCCGAACTGCGGGGCGAGGAGCTGCACCTCGGGTCGGTGCCGCTCATGGTCAGCCTCTCGTACACCTTCATGGCCTACTTCGCCTTCGGGGCCTCGCGACTCGTCGTCGGCGGGCCGCACCGATCACGGTCACGTACCCCCGTGCTCGAGTACCTGGTCGCGGTGGTGCTCGCGGTGTGGATCATCTGGGTCATCGACCCGGTGAGCCGGCTGGGCGAGCACTTCTTCCTGGGCCGACTGTTCGCCTACGACGGCCCCGGCTTCTGGTTCGGGCTGCCGCTCGGCAGCCAGATCGGTTTCGCCCTGACCCAAGGGGTGCTCATCGGGTTCCTGACCTGGTTGATGCGGGACGAACCCACCGAGCGCGTGGCATCCGTGTGGCGTCACCCCCGCATCGGAGCACTCGGTGGCATCGTCGGCCAGCTCGTGTTCATGAGCGTCACGGTGTTCTGGGTGGCCCGAACCGTCGGTGACCCCGAGGTGACCGCCACCGCCGACGCGCTCGCTGGTTCCGCCGCCATCATCGTCGTCCCCGTCGTGCTCATGACCGCCGTCCACTGGCGGTACCTCACCCTCGCCGAGCGGTTCGAGGGCTCAACCGAGCAGGCTGATCGACTGGAACTCGACGAACGCGTCGAGCCCCTCCGGTCCGTACTCCCGACCGAGTCCGCTCGCCTTGAACCCTCCGAACGGTGAGCCGAAATCGGCTCCGTAGTGGTTGACCCCGAGCGTTCCTGCCCGGATGCGCCCGGCCACGGCGAGGCCGCGTTCACGGTCCGCCGTCCACACCGACCCGGCCAGGCCGTACTCCGAGTCCTCGGCGATCGCCACGGCGTCCTCCACGTCGTCGTAGTCGATCACGCACACGACCGGACCGAAGACCTCCTCACGGGCGACCCGCATGGCGTTGTCGACGCGATCGAACAGCGTCGGCCGGACGTACCAGCCGCGGTCGAGGTCCTCGGGTCGACCGGGGCCGCCGACGACGGGACGAGCACCCTCGGCGAGCCCGACCTCGATCCACTCCGCCACCCGGTCCCGCTGTACCTCCGAGACCAGCGGCCCGACCTCGGTGTCGGGGTCCTGCGGATCGCCGATCCGCAGCGACGCGACGGCGGCGGCGAGCGCCCCCACGAACTCCTCCCGGCGTGACCGCGGTACGAGCACCCGGGTCTGGGCGGCGCAGGCCTGTCCGGAGTTGAGGAACGAGGCGAAGCGCAGGCCGGCGGCGGTCCGCTCGGGGTCGGCGTCGTCGAGCACGATCGCTGCGGACTTGCCGCCGAGCTCCAGGCTCATCCGCACGAACCGCGGTGCACACGACGACGCGATCTCCCGGCCGGCCGAGGTGCTCCCGGTGAAGGCCACCTTGTCCACCCCGGGGTGCTCCACCAGGGCGCGGCCCGTGTCCGGCCCCCCGGGCACCAGGTTCACGACCCCGGGTGGCAGTCCGAGACCCAGGAGGAGCTCGGTGAACCAGTAGGCGTCGACAGGCGTCTCGGGCGCCGGTTTGAGCACGACGGTGCACCCGGCGAGGAGCGCCGGAAGGACCTTGGCGACGACGACCACCTGCGGCACGTTCCACGGGGTGATCGCCGCAACCACACCCACCGGGAGACGGCGGACGACCGAGGTACCCCCGAACGCCGTCGGTCGCCGCTCCTCCCAGGGGTGCGCGGCGGCCAGGTCCAGGAACGTCCGCACCATCATGGACGGGGCCGCCGCCTGGGCCATCCTCGAGAAGGTGATCGGACTCCCCATCTCGGCGGTCACGATCGCAGCGAGCTCGTCGACACCGGACTCGTAGACCCCGGCCAGGGGGGCGAGTGCGGCGACGCGCTCCGCCGGTGAGCACCGCGGCCAGGGCCCGTCGTCGAAGGCCGCCCGGGCGGCGCGCACCGCCGCGTCGACGTCGGCAGCGTCGCAGTCCGGGACCGAGCCGTACACCTCACCGGTGGAGGGGTCGACCACCGGGAGGAGCGCAGCCGAGGCCGGGGACATCCACTCGCCCCCGATGAGGATCCGTCGTCGCTCTGCACTCGCGGCCACTGCAGCCCTCCCGTGATCGGACACGAAAATAGACTCCACCCGGCCAGGAGGTACCGACGTGGACGACACCAGCACATCGCAGCAGACCGGACCCGGTGATCGGCCACCCTTCGGCGGGGTGATCGGGGATGACTGGCGCACCTCGACCCCGTGGTGGCCACAACCCCCGGAGCCACCCGAGGGAGCCCCCAACGTGCTCCTGATCGTGCTCGACGACGTCGGGTTCGCCCAGCTCGGCTGCTACGGGTCCGACATCCCCACTCCCACCATCGACACCCTCGCCGCCGACGGGGTGCGGTTGTCCAACTTCCACACCACCGCCCTGTGCTCCCCCACGCGGGCCGCGCTGCTGACCGGCCGCAACCACCACCGCAACGGGCTGGGCCGGATCGCCGACCTGGCCGTCGGCTACCCCGGGTACGACGGGGAGATCCCGATCGAGAACGGGTTCCTGTCCGAGGTGCTGCGGGACCGCGGCTACGCCACCCACGCCGTCGGCAAGTGGCACCTCAGCCCCGACGACGAGACCCACGCCGCCGCCCCACGGGGATCCTGGCCGCTCGGTCGCGGGTTCGACCGGTGGTACGGGTTCCACGGCGGGGAGACCCACCAGTTCGTCCCGGCGCTCTTCGCCGACAACCACGCCGTCCGACCGCCAGCGACTCCGGAGGAGGGCTACCACCTGAGCGCGGATCTCGTCGACGTCGCGATCGCCCAGATCGCCGACCTGCGGTCGGTCGACCCCGACCGGCGCTTCCTCACCTACCTGTGCACCGGGGCGTGCCACTCCCCCCACCACGCCCCCCGGGAGTGGATCGAGCGGTTCGACGGCCACTTCGACGACGGCTGGGACCTGTGGCGGGAGCGCACCCTGGCCCGCCAGATCGAACTCGGCCTCCTTCCCCCGGACACGCAGCTCTCGCCCCGGCCGCCGTGGGTGCCGGCCTGGGACGACCTGCCCGCCGAGGAGCGACGCGTCGCCGCGCGGTTCATGGAGTGCTTCGCCGCGTTCCTTTCCTACACCGACGACCAGCTCGGCCGGCTGATCGCGTTCCTCGAGTCCACCGGCGACCTCGACGACACGCTCGTCGTCCTGCTGTCCGACAACGGGGCGAGCTCCGAGGGCGGGGTGACCGGGTCCGTCAACGACCTGCGCATCCACAACGTCGACTGGACCTCACCCGCCGAGCTGCAGCGTCGGATCGACGAACTCGGCACGCCGACGGCGCACAACAACTACCCGTGGGGCTGGACGATGGCCGGGAACACCCCGTTCAAGCGGTGGAAGCGGGAGGTCCACCAGGGCGGCGTCGCCGACCCGTGCATCGTGTCGTGGCGGGGCCGGACCGTCCCCGGGGCGATCCGCCACCAGTTCACCCACGTCGTCGACGTGATGCCCACCATCGTGGACCTGGCCGGGATCGACCTGCCCGAGCGGATCGGGTGGGTCCCCCAGACCCACCTCGACGGTCGCAGTTTCGCCGCGGCGCTCGGCGCCGACGGCGCCACGGCACCGGCGCACCGCACGACGCAGTACTTCGAGATGTTCGGCAGCCGGGCCGTCTACCACGACGGATGGAAGGCGGTGACCTTCAAGCCGATCGGCCCGACCTACGACGACGGCATCAACTGGAACGCGCCGTTCTCGGAGGACCGCTGGGAGCTGTACCACCTCGAGGAGGACCGCACGGAACTCGTCGACCTGGCCGAGCAGGAACCGGAACGCCTGGCCGACCTGGTCGAGCGCTGGTGGGTCGAGGCACGCGCCAACCAGGTGCTCCCCCTCGACAACCGGGTGCTGCACGCCATCGTCAACCCCCGGCCCCGCCAGCGGCCCGAACCACTGGTCCGGACGTTCTGGCCCGGTACCTCACCGGTGCCCGAGCCGGTGGCGCCGAGGATCGTCCAGCGGGGGCACACCATCACCGCTGAGCTCACCGTGCCCGAGGGCCCGGCCCCCGAAGGAGTCCTGCTCGCCCAGGGCTCGGTGCTCGGCGGGTTCAGCCTGCACCTGCTCGAGGGACGACCGCGCTACGTCCACAACCTCTACGGACGTTCGCGCACCACCCTCTGGGCACCGGAGCCGCTGGCACCCGGGAAGCACGAGGTCACGTTCTCCTACACCCCGGACGACGAGGGTCAGGGCGGGGTCGGGTCCATCGCCGTCGACGGCCGGGTGGTCACGACGGCCCCGATCCCGCAGTTCACCGTGTCGAGCTTCACCCTGACCGGCGTGGGGCTCACCTGCGGCCACGAGTTCGGTCCGGCCGTGGGCGAGGGCTACGAGGCACCGTTCCCCTGCACCGCCGACCTGCACCGGGTCCGCGTGGAGCTCAGCGAGCACGTCCCGGTCAACCCGATGGTCGAGTTCGAACGGATCATGTCCGAGCAGTGAGCCCGGCGCTCAGGCCCCTGCGCCCGGCCGGGTCGGAGGTGCGGCGCCCAGGTCGGCGAGCCGCCCCGAGGTGTACTCGATCGCACCCCGCAGGAACCCGTCGGGATCGGCGGCCTTGACCGGCGGCAGGTCGGCGAACCACCCGGGCACGAAGCCCTCGACCCGGCCGCTGCCGAGCACCTCCAGCACGGCCCCGACGATCTCGGCGGCGTCGAGCGGCTCGACGTCCGACAACGACGGGTCGTTGTCCGGGAGCGTGAAGAGCTCGGTCGCCAGCACTCCGGGCTGCACCACGTGGACACCGAGCGCGCTGCCGGCCACACCCAGGTCGACCCGAAGCCCCTCGGCGTACGCGGTGACGGCGGCCTTGGACGCGCTGTACACCGCCTCGTTGGGCGGTGAGAGCCTGGCGGCGACCGAGCCGATGAACACGACGTGACCGTCCCGTCGGTCGAGTTCGGCGAGCAGCGCCTGCGTCAGTCGGATCGGCGACTCGACGTTGACGCGCAGCACCTCGGCGACCTCATCGGGTCGGTGGTCCCAGGCCCAGCGCCGCTTGGGGATCCCGGCGTTGTTCACCAGGACGTCCAGGCCCCCGAGGTCGGACACGACCGTCGCCGCGAACCCGTCGATCCCGTCGAGGTCGGCCAGGTCGACCGTCCACGCCCGGCTGTCGGGCGAGTGCTGCTGCACCAGCTCGAGCACCGCGTCGAGTCGGTCCGCCCGGCGACCGCACAGCCCGACGACGGCTCCCCGCTCCGCGAGGCCGATGGCGAGCGCCGCCCCGAGCCCGGAGGACGAACCCGTCACGAGCACCCGGCGACCCGCCGGATCGAAGTCACCGGTTGTCGCCCGGTCCGTGATTTCCGCCACGGCGGCACCATACTTGGGGCGCGGTGGCCCGGAACGTGTAAAACTGACATGAGCGTCAGTTGGGGCCGACCGGTCCCCCGACCCACCGGAGGCACCGTGCTCGAGCTGCCGAAGATCATCAGCGTCGACGACCACGTGGTCGAACCACCCCACGTCTGGCAGACCTACCTGCCCGAGCGGTACCGGGAGCAGGGCCCCCGTGTCGAACGGGAGAAGTGGGGTCCGTTCGTCCACAAGCCCGGCGCCCGCTACCGCAACACCGTCGACCCGGACGGCAAGGAGGGCGACTTCTGGATCTTCGAGGACGAGGTGATCTACGTCCACAAGTCCTTCGTCGCCATCCCGCTCTCGGCCACCCCCGACGGTGACGTCAAGAACTTCGACCGGACCGTCATGCAGATGGTGCCGATCACCTACGACGAGATGCGACCCGGTTGCTACGACCGCGAGGCACGCATCGAGGACTTCGACCTGAACTGGGTCGACGGCTCACTGCCCTTCCCGACCTTCCCCCGCTTCTGCGGCCAGACCTTCCTCGAGGCCAAGGACCACGACCTGGGACTCGCCTGCGTCCGGGCGTACAACGACTGGATGGTCGAGGAGTGGTGCGAGCCGTCGCGTGGCTACAACATCCCGCTGTGCATCATGCCGCTGTGGGACGCCCAGCTCGCGGCACAGGAGATCGAGCGCATGGCGGCCAAGGGCGTGCACGCGTTCTGCTTCTCGGAGATCCCGACGCGGCTCAAGCTGCCGAGCATCCACTCCGGCGAGTGGGACCCGATGTTCGCCGCCGCGGACGCCAACGACATCGTGCTGTGCATGCACGTCGGCTCGTCGTCGACCATGCCGGCCGCCTCGCCCGACTCCCCCGAGGCGGTGGGCGGCACCGTGGCGTTCAACAACGTGATGGCCTCCATGGCGGACTGGCTGTTCTCGGGCAACCTGATTCGCTTCCCGAACCTCAAGCTCGCCTACTCCGAGGGTCAGATCGGCTGGATCCCCTACGCCCTCGAGCGCGCCGACACCGTCTGGGAGCACCACAACCCGTGGATGCACACCAAGGACCGCATCCCGGAGCTGCCGTCGAGCTACTACTGGGGTCGGATCTTCGGGTGCTTCACCGCCGACCGGCACGGCCTGGCCAACATCGACGCCTGCGGCGAGGACAACATCTGCTTCGAGACCGACTACCCGCACACCGACACCACCTGGCCCCACAGCCGCGAGTACGCCGAGAAGATGATCGACGGCCTCACCGACGAACAGGCCTACAAGGTGCTCCGCGGCAACGCCATCAAGATGCTGTCACTCGACCGCACCTGAGACGGCACCCGAGACGGCACGACCAGCGGTGGTCGACCACTCCGAGGAACTCGACCGGCTGCGTGACGCTGCGGTCCCCGACCGGGACCGCGTCGAACAGGCGGTGCGGGCCGGTGACGTCGATGCGGCACTCGTCGCGCTCGACCGCATGACGGAGCGGTTCGCCAGTCTCCAGGACTACTCCGTCAACTGGGTCGCATCGCTGCTCAGCTACCTCGGCGAGCACCTCGGTGAGGCCGCCGTCGAGGACGCCCTGCGTCGGTTCGGCGAGGACTACCTGCGGCCCCGGCGTGACACGGGCGGCGGTCCGGCGTGGGCCGACCTCCCGGCAGAGGTGCGAGCACGGGCGCTGATCCGGCCCATGGTGGCCAACGGGGCACGCGTCGCCGTGTCGGCCGACGACGACCGCATCACCCTGTCGTTCCGGTGCGGGACCGGGGGCCGCCTGGTCGATGAGGGTCGGTACGAGCCGGTCACCGACGACGGCCCCGGACGGGGGTACCTGGTGCTCGGCGGGGACGGGCCCGTCACCTTCGGTGAACCCGGCCTGCCCGTGTACTGCGCCCACTGCTCGGTCAACAACGAACTGCAGCCGACCGAGTGGGACGGGGCACCGCTGACGGTGGAGTTCCCGACCCGCGCCCCCGGCGAGCCGTGCGTCCACCACGTCCACCGGGACGGCTACCGCAACCGCCCCTGAACCATTTCGACGGTGGCGGTGAGCTGCTCGACCAGTGACTCCGGCGAGTCGTGCACGCAGCGCACGTCGACGATCGTCGCCCCGGCGGCGACCAGCTCGCCGAACCGCTCGAGGGTCCGCTCGGGAGCGCCGACGGCGTCGACCTCCTCGGCGGTGAGCACCACCTCGAACGGGAGCCGGCGCCCGTCCCAGGCCGGGGTGTCCGAGGCACGCCGCAGGAGCTCGGCGATCTCTGCGGGCCGCAGGCCGAACGGCACCCAGCCGTCACCCAGCTCGACCGCACGTCGCAGCGAACGGGCGGTGCGACCACCGATCCACACGCTGGCGTCGGTCGAGGTGGCGCACGGATCGACCACCAGTCCCCCGAACCAGTAGGCCGTCCCCTCGTACGCCGGTTCCACGACTCCCCACGAGGCACGGAGCGCACGCAACCAGTCGTCCGCCCGGACCCCCCGGTCGTGGAACGGCACCTCGAGCAGGTCGAACTCCTCGCGCAGCGACCCGACCCCGACGCCGAGCACCACCCGGCCACCGCTGAGCAGGTCGAGCGTCCCGTAGGTCTTGGCCACCTCGAGCGGGTGGTGGTACCCCGCGACCAGGACGTGCGTGGCCAACCTGATCCGCTCGGTCACCGCAGCGATCCACGCCAGGCTCACGGCAGGGTCGAAGTACCGGGTGCCGCGTCGAGTCCCGGCCGAGCTCACCGCACCGCTCGGGACCGCCACGTGCTCGGAGCACGTGAGGTGGTGGAAGCCGAGGCGGTCCGCCGCTACGGCCACGGTGGCGATCTGCTCGGGCGTCGCCGACAGCTCCCAGTCGCGCGCCACCCGGGGGTTGGCCGACAGCGCCGGCGTGACCAGCCCGAGCCGCAGTTCCGTCACGGGTCCCGGGGCAGGCCGAGCAGGCGCTCGGCCACGACGTTGCGCTGGATCTCCGAGGTGCCCCCGGCGATCGACAGCGCCCGGTTGCCCAGGAACCCGCCGAACCAGCGGGCGCCCTCGTCACGGTCGACGACCGCCCACGGGCCGAGCAGCTCCATCCCCACCTCCTGGACGCGCTGTTCGTGCTCGACCCCGACGAGCTTGCGGACGCTGGCCTCGGGACCCGGACCGCCGGAGGCTCCGCCGGCCCCCGCCAGGGCCCGCAGGGTCGAGCGCAGGCCGGTGACGGCCAGCGCCGAGGAGGTTGCGAGCAGGCCGCCGACCTCATCACGCACGAGTGGGTCCGCGATCCGGCCCCCGCGTGCCGCCAGGTCCAGCACCGACTGGATGCCGGGTCCGAACGACGACCCCGACGACATGGAGACGCGCTCGTTCTCGAGCGTGGTCCGGGCGCACTGCCAGCCTCCACCCACCTCGCCGACCACCAGCTCGTCGGGGACGACGACCCCGTCGAGGAACACCTCGTTGAAGAGTGCGAACCCGGTGAGCTCCCGGAGCGGGCGCACGTCGATCCCGGGTGTCGACATGTCGACGAGGAAGCACGTGATGCCGTCGTGCTTCGGGGCGTCCGGGTCGGTCCGGGCGAGGCAGATGCCCCACTGCGACTCCCGGGCCATGGTCGTCCAGACCTTCTGGCCGGTGAGCGACCACCCGCCGGGGACCCGCTCGGCCCGGGTCGACAGCGCAGCGAGGTCGCTGCCCGCCCCGGGTTCGGAGAAGAGCTGGCACCAGGTGAGCTCGCCGCGCAGTGACGGTCCCACGAACTGCTCGCGCTGGGCGTCGGTGCCGTGGGCGATGAGGGTCGGGAGCACCCAGCCCGCCACCTGCAGGTGCGGTCGGCGGATCCCGGCGGCCCGGAGCTCCTCGTCGATCACGAGCTGCTCGAGCGGTCCGGCGGCACGTCCGTAGGGTTCGGGCCAGTGCGGGGCGATCCACCCTCCGTCGGCGAGCAGCGACCGCCACTGGTCCTTGGGCGCCTGCGTCAGGGGCGCGAGCTCGTCGCGCACCGCCGCCCGGACCGAATCGGCCTCGTCCGGCAGGTCCAGCACCACCTCCCGACGTTCCCCGGCGACCGCCCGCTCCACCACCTGGGCGCGCCACCCGGCGGACCCGGGTCCGTCCAGGTGCCGGAGCGACACCGCCCGACGGAGGTACAGGTGGGCGTCGTGCTCCCAGGTGTAGCCGATGCCGCCGAGCACCTGGATGGCGTCCTTGGCGCAGCTGAACGCCGCGTCGAGTGCCAGGGCGGCGGCCGTGGCCACCGCCAGCGGGAACTGGGGGTCGTCCGGTCCGAGCACGGACGCGTCCCAGGTGGCCGCCCGGGCGACCTCGAGCCGGCAGAGCATGTCGGCGCACCGGTGCTTGACGGCCTGGAACTGCCCGATCGGTCGGCCGAACTGGATCCGGTCCCGGGCGTGCTCGGCGGCGGTGTGCACGCACCACGAGGCCACACCCACGGCCTCGGCGCACGCCAGCAGGGCGGCGAGCTGGTCGACCTCGCCGTCCGGCACCGGCACGGGCTCCCCCGCTCCGACGATCCGCACCGTCGCCGGGCGCCGGGCGCCGTCGGCACCGGGGAGCGACTCGACGTCGACCGCATCCCGGGCGAGCAGCTGCCACCCGGCACCGACGCGGCACAGGAACCACTCGGCGAGGCCACCGCCGTCGATCGGGAGGTCCGCTGCGGCGACCACCGCCGCCGGCGCGCCGGCGAGTACCGGTTCGGCGAGGTGCGGCGCGTGACGACCGAGCACGGTGGCCACGAGCACGGTGCCCGGGAACGGACCCGGTGCAGCGGCGCGCCCCCACTCCTCGACCACTGCGGCCAGGGCCTCGGTCCCCGCACCCTGACCACCGGCCTCGACGGGCACGGCCAGTCCGGCCCACCCCAGGTCGGCCAGCTCCGCCCACCACGACGGCAGCGTCTCGTCGGACTCCTCGACCGCGGCGCGGACGGCCTCGGGCGGGACACGGGCCTCGAGCCAGCGTCGGGCCACTCCGGCGAGCTCGACGAGGTCGGGGTCGAGGACCGACGGGGCGGTCGGGCCCTGGAGGGGGGTCGTCACGGCAGTGTCTCCTCGGGGAGCGGGTGGCGGAACAACTCGGCGGCGTTGCGGTGGGTCACCCGGCGGGCCTCGTCGTCGCTCAGGTCGGCGAGCCGGTCGGCCAGGAACCGCTGGGTGTCGGGCCAGGTGGAGTCGGCGTGCGGGTAGTCGACCTCCAACAGGATGTGGTCCACCCCGATGCGGTCGCGGATCGGCCAGATGGACGGGTCGTCGAGCGAGCAGAACCAGAAGTTGCGGAGCAGCACGTCGGTCGGACCCAGCCCCTCGGGGTTGGCCGCACCCGACGGCCACGCGCCCCGCCCGTGGCCCGACACCTCGTAGATGTAGTCGAGTCGGTCGGCGAGCATGGGCACCCACCCCAGTCCCCCCTCGCTCATGGCGATCCGCAGCTCGGGGTACCGCAACGGGTAGCCCGACCAGAGCCAGTCGGTGCAGGCGTGCAGCGACAGCGCCGAGAAGAGCGTGGCGGTGAACTCGACGAGCGGGCCGTCGAGGGGCAGGTCCTCGGTGGTGATGCCGGACGAGCCGACGTGCAGGCAGACGACCGTGCCCGTCTCGGCGCACGCCTCGACCACCGGGTCCCACCAGCCGGAGTGCAGGGTCGGGTAGCCGAGCCTCTGCGGCTGCTCCGGGAGCGAGACCGCGGTGAACCCTCGCTCGGCGTTGCGCCGGATCTCGGCGGCGGCGGCGGCCGGATCGGCCAGGTACGTGATCCCGATCGGCACGAAGCGGTCCGGGAACCCGCCCACCCACTCCTCGGCGTACCAGTCGTTGTAGGCCCGCACACAGGCCAGCCCGAGTGCCGGATCGGAGCACGCCGAGTACACCGACCCGCAGAAACCCGTGATCTGCGACGGGAAGTTCACGCTCGCCCAGATCCCGCCCAGGTCCATGTCGGCCACACGGGCCACCGGGTCCCAGCAGCCCCGGCGCATCTGGTCGAAGCGGACCGGATCCATGGGAGAGGACTCGGCGCTGCGGCCCACCACGGCGTTCAGTCCGACCTGGGGGTAGGCCTCACCGTCGAAGACCCAGATCTCGTTGCCCTTCGAGGTCGTCCGGACCCGCGGGGCGGCGTCAGCGAGCGCGGCTGGCACCCGACCCTCGAAGAGGTGCGGCGGTTCGACCAGGTGGTCGTCGACCGAGATGAGCGTGTAGCGGACCTCGGCCGGTGCCGGATCCGGGAGCAGGACGACCTCGCTCACCCCACGTCCCCGTGACCCGGGACCGCTCCCGTCGCCTCGATGAACCGCCGGTACCGGCGGTCGCACCCCGAGCGCCACCGAGGGTCGGGAACAGTGCGCTCGACCGGCTGCGTCCACGGTCGCGTCGTCGCGGGGTCCGGCACCAGTCCCGCACTCACGCGTGCCAGCCACGCAGCGCCCAGGGCACCGCCCTCGGCCGTGGCCACCACGTCGACCGGCAGGCCCGTCACGTCCGCGATGGCCTGGATCCACGGACGCAGGCGCGTGCCGCCTCCGGTCGCGACGATCCGGGTGGCGCGGTGTGCCCCGGGCGGCGCAGCCACCGCCGTGTCCGGCCCGAGCAGGCCGGCGAGGTCGAGGTGGTGGCGGACCGAGTGCCCGGAGGACTCGTACACACCCCGCCACACGGCCTCGGGGCCGTGGGCGACCGAGAGTCCGAGCACCTCGCCCCGGCGGTCGCGGTCGTGCAGTGGCGTGCGCTCACCGCGCAGGTACCCGAGCACGACCGGGACGTCGTCGGGGTCGACGTCGCCACCGGAGCCCACCCCCGGGACCCCGTCCAGACCGTCGGGAGCGACCAGCGTCCGCCGCGCCCACTCCACGAGCAGTCCACCCGCGTTGGACGGCCCGCCGACCAGCACCATGCCGGGCGCCGTGTGCGGCACCGTCCAGAGTCCGGGCGCCTCGACCCACTCCGGCACGCACGCCCAGGTGATGAGGGTCGCACCCAGGATGACGAGCACGTCCCCCGGCCGGTCCGCCCCGGCGACGAGCTGCTCACCGAAGGCGTCGATCGTGCCGGGGCCCACCACCGCACCGGCGAGCTCGGGGCCGAGTTCGTCCCGCACCCTGCCCGCTGGTTCGCTCCCGCTTCGGATCACGGGCAGTTGGTCGGGTCGCACGCCGACCCGGGCGCACACCTCGGGATCCCAGTTCGTGTAGTCGAACACCGGGACGGTGGTCATGGCCGCCACCGAGTCGAGGGCGCCCACGCCCGACAGGGCGGCGTTGGCCACGGCCTGGGCCGGCCAGAAGGCTGCGGCGTCCGGGTAGGCGCCGACCAGGTGCGCCAGCATCCGCTCGAACTCCCCGTCCTGCGACGGATCGAGCCCCGAGGTCGCTCCGGCGGCGCGCTCGTCGCCGTAGAGGAGCCCCGGACCGATCGGGAGGCCGTCGGCACCGACCGGGCACAGCGACGGCACCATCGCGGCGACGTTGACGGCCGCGATCGGCCGTCCGGCCGCCGTCGCCACCTGCTGGGCCGCAGTGCGCACCCCCTCGTGCCAGGCCACCCGAGCGTCGTGCTCGAGCACGTTCGGTCGGGGTGTGAGGATGGCGTGCGGGACGCGGGTCGCAGCGAGCACCGCACCGGAGTGGTCGACCGCCACCGCCTTGACCGAGGTCGTCCCGATGTCGACGCCCACCGTCACGACGTCCTCGTCGACCTGGGTCACGTCCACCCCCTGCTCACCCGACCCCCGCTCACCCGACCCCCGCTCACCCGACCCCCGCTCACCCGACTCCGGGCCGGCCCCACGA
>CAINRS010000036.1 GCA_903852755.1 uncultured Actinomycetes bacterium
ACCGAAGAACCGCTTCGGGGGGTACAGCGCACCGGTGTCGATACCGCCCGACATGATCCGGCCGGTGGCCGGCGCAGCGAGGTTGTAGGCCCGGGCCAGGCGGGTGATGCCGTCGAGGATGATCACCACGTCCTGGCCCTCCTCGACGAGCCGCTTGGCCCGCTCGATGGCCAGCTCCGCCACCTTGGTGTGCTCGTCCGAGGGACGGTCGAAGGTCGACGCCAGCACGTCACCCCGGACGGAGCGGCGCATGTCGGTGACCTCCTCCGGCCGCTCGTCGACGAGCAGCACCATGAGGTGCACCTCGGGGTTGTTGAACTCGATCGACTGGGCGATCGTCTTCATCACCGTCGTCTTGCCGGCCTTCGGCGGCGACACGATCAGGCCGCGCTGCCCCTTGCCGATCGGCGAGATCAGGTCGATGATGCGCGAGGTCATGTCCTGGGGCTGGTCCGACCGCTCGAGCCGGAGCTTCGAGTCGGGGAACAGCGGAGTCAGGTCCTCGAAGCGGGGGCGGCGTCGCGCCTGCTCGGGGTCCACACCGTTGACCGTGTCGATCCGGAGCAGCGCACCGTTCTTCTCGTTGCGGATCGCAGGGCGGCCGGCGCCGGTGACGTGGTCGCCCTTGCGCAGGCCAAGTTGGCGCACCTGCTTCTGCGAGACGTACAGGTCGTCGCGGCTGGGCAGGAACCCCTTCACCCGCAGGAAACCGAACCCCTCGTCACGCAGGTCGAGGTAGCCAGAGGCCTCGACGGGTTCGCCCTCCCACTGGGCGTCCACGGTCTCGTCCTGCCGTTCACGGTCACCACCACGGTTGCGGCCCCGGCGGCGACGGCGACGGTTCCCCGTCTCGGACTGCTCCCCGTCACCACCGCTGCGACCCTGTTCACCGTCGCCCCTGCGACCCTGCTCACCGTCGCCCCTGCGACCCTGCTCACCGTCGCCCCTGCGACCCTGCTCACCGTCGCCCCTGCGACCCTGCTCGCCACCACCACCTCGGCCCTGCTCGCCGTCGGGTTGCTCGTCGCTGCGTCCGTTCCCGGAGGCCGTGTCGGTGGCACCACCGGAGGTGCCGTTGCCGGTGGGCGGGGTCCGGGCGGGTTCGGCGGCCGGAGCCGAGGAGTCCGGCACCGCCGGGGTCACGGCCGTCGCCGGACCGTCGTCCGCACCGACCAGTTCCAGGATCATGCCGATGATGTCGGCCTTGCGGGTCCGGCTCGTCGGCCTGCCGCCGAGCGTCGTGGCGATCGCTGCGAGCTCCGCCCGGTCCTTCCGCTCGAGGCTCTCGAGATCTACTGCGTCGAGACTCACGTGTCTCCTCGTTGTCGGCCCTCCGGTCCCGGAGGGGCTGCAGCCCCCGGTGAACGGAGGCTCCTGTCGGTCCCGCCACGTTGCGGGAGGTGGTTCCTGGATCGGAACGCCGTCACCGACGACCGATCACCGCTCCCGTGCCCGGCCCGTCCGGGACGCTCGGAGCGCACCGTGTGGAACGTGGGGCCCGGCACCATCTCGACGGATCCCCGCACCCGGAGGCATCCCAGCCGGACGCCGGGAACCGCAGAGAGCGAGGGGCACGAGACTGGCCGGTACGACTGACGGGGAACTCTCCCCCGCCGCCCATCGGCCCAGTGCCGCAGGAACGCCGTCACTGTAGACGAGCGGCACCGCCGGGGACAACCACCCCCGCCCCGCAGGTACCGGCCCGGTGTCCGACCCGCCGCCGGCCGCTCACACGACCCGACGGCGGACGAGCGTCTCGAGGGCGGCGAGGTCAGCGGGGATGCGCTCGAAGCGCTCGGGACGGTCGAACAGGTCGGCGAGCTCAGCGGGCAGCACGGGTCGGATGCCGGTGGCCGCCTCGACGGCGTCAGGGAACTTTGCGGGGTGGGCCGTGGCCGCGCAGACCACCGGGACCCCCGGGTCCAGACCCGGCCCCGTCGCGTCCAGCCACTCGGCCACCCCGATGCCGACCGCCGTGTGCGGGTCGACGACGAGACCGGTCCGCTCGTGCACCGACCGGATCACCGACGCCGCCACCTCGTCGTCGATCCGGCCGCAGTCGAACTCGGCCCGGAGGCGGCCGAGCACCTCGACGTCCACCGACACGCTGCCGTCCGACCGGAACCGCTCGAGCATCGACGCCACCGCGGCACCGTCCCGGTCGAGCGCCTCGAACAGGAGTCGCTCGAGGTTGGACGACACCTGGATGTCCATCGACGGACTCGTGGTGGGTACCACCTCGGCGATGGACATCGTCCCGGTGGTGAAGAATCGGGTCAGCACGTCGTTGCGGTTGGACGCGACGACCAGTCGATCGACCGGCAGACCGCACCGTGCGGCGACCCACGCCGCGAGCACGTTGCCGAAGTTCCCCGTCGGCACGACGAAGGTGACCGGAGCGCCGTCGGGGGACACGGCGAGGTGCGCCGTGACGTAGTAGGTCACCTGCGCCATCACCCGGGCCCAGTTGATCGAGTTGATCGCCGCCAGGTGCACCTCGTCGCGGAACTCGACGTCCGCGAAGGCGGCCTTCACCAGGTCCTGGCAGTCGTCGAAGGTCCCCGGGACCTCGACGGCGCACAGGTTGTCCTCGATGAGCGTGGTCATCTGCCGACGCTGCACCTCCGACGTCCGACCCGCCGGGTAGAGGATGCAGGCGTCGACGCGCTCCAGCCCGGCGCACGCGTGCATCGCCGCCGAACCGGTGTCACCCGAGGTCGCGCCCAGGACGCAGATGCGCTGGTCGCGCTCGTCGAGCACGTGGTCGAAGAGCCGGCCGACGAGTTGCAGGGCGACGTCCTTGAACGCGAGCGTCGGGCCGTGGAACAGCTCGAGCAGGTGCAACGGCGCACCCGACGGGAGCGACCCGAGCGGGACGACCGGGCAGACCTCCGGGGAGTCGAACGTGGCGTAGGCCGCGGCGACGATCCGCTCGTAGTCGGCCCGGTCGACCTCACCGTCGACGAAAGGCCACGTCACCTCGACGGCCACCTCGGCGAACGACCGGCCGCGGAGCTCCTCCAGCGGCGGCAGGGTCGGCCAGTGCTCGGGAACGAAGAGACCACCGTCCCGGGCCAGTCCGTCGAGCAGGACGTCGGCGAACCCGAGCGGCTCGGCCCGGCCCCGGGTGGAGACGTACCGCACGGTCAGGCGTCGCCGAGGACCCGGATCACCGAGTCGATCGAGGCGACCACGTCCAGGGCCCGGAGCTCGTCGAGGGTCGCGGCGACGTCGGCCTCGCGGGCCACGTGCGTGATGAACACGAGCCGGGCGGCGTCGTCGTCGTCGGCGCCGAACTGCTCCATGGACCTGATCGACACACCGTGGGCGCCGAACACGCCGGCGACGGTGGCGAGGACGCCGGGACGGTCGTCCACCTCGACGGCGAGGTAGAAGGCCGCCGACAGCTCGGCCTGGGGCCGGAGCGTCGCCACGCCGAACGATCCGAGCGAGGCGTGGGCACCCTCGACCAGGTTGCGAGCGGCGTCGATCACGTCCCCGAGCACGGCGGAACCCGTCGGGCCGCCGCCCGCACCCCGCCCGTAGAACATCAGGTCGCCGACGGCCCGACCCTCGACGAACACGGCGTTGAAGCTGTCGCGCACCGATGCGAGCGGGTGGGCGTCCGGCACCATCGCCGGGTGGACGCGCACGGCCACGCTGCCGTCGTCGAAGCGCTCGACCACGGCGACGAGCTTGATCTGGTAGCCGAGTCGCCGCGCCGTTGCGATGTCCTCGGCGGTGATCGACGAGATCCCCTCGTGGTGGACGTCCCCGGCGCTGACCGCGACACCGAACGCGATCGTGGCGATGATCGCCGCCTTCGCGCCGGCGTCGAACCCCTCGACGTCCGCCGTCGGGTCGGCCTCGGCGTACCCCAGGGCCTGCGCCTCCGCGAGCGCCTCGGCGTAGCTCCAGCCCTCCTCGGTCATCTTGGTGAGGATGTAGTTGGTCGTGCCGTTGATGATCCCGACCACCCGGGTCACGTCCTCGCCGACGAGCGACTCGCGCAACGGACGCACGAGCGGGATGCCCCCGGCGACGGCCGCCTCGAACAGCAGGTCCACCCCGTGGGCGTCGGCGAGCTCGAAGAGCTCGGCTCCGTGGCTGGCGAGGAGCTCCTTGTTGGCGCTCACCACCGGCTTGCCCGCTGCGAGCGCCGCAGCGGTCAGCTCCCGGGCGGGTTCGAGACCGCCGACCACCTCGACCACCACGTCGACGTCGTCGGCCGTGACCACCGAGGCCGGGTCGTCGGTCACCACCGCTGCACCGAGCGGCACGCCCCGGTCGCGCTTCGGGTCCCGGACCGCGACGCGGCTCACGACGAGCCGGACGCCGGTCCGGGTGGCGATGTCGTCGGCGCGTTCGGCCACGAGTTCGACGAGTGCACCACCGACGGTGCCGCACCCCAACAGGCCGAGTCGCACGGTGCGGGAGGGAATGGCGTCGGGGTTCTCGCTCACCGGGCCACGCTACCGGCGGCCGGGGAGGGCTGTGAACCCGCCGACGGACGACCGGTCAGCCGAGGTCGGTCGCGAGCAGGTCCTCGATCGTCTCCCGCCGGACGACGAGACGGGCCGTGCCGTCACGGACGAACACCACCGGCGGTCGGGGCACCTTGTTGTAGTTCGACCCCATCGAGTGGCCGTACGCGCCCGTGACCGGGGTCGCGACCACGTCCCCGACCGACACGTCGGCGGGCAGCATCCCGTCGCGGACGAGCAGGTCGCCGGACTCGCAGTGCTTGCCGACCAGGCGGACCGGGAGGTCCCGCCGTGAGGCGGCGGCCCGGGGGAGGAACGTCTCGTAGCCGCTGTCGTAGAGGACCGGTCGCGGGTTGTCGCTCATGCCGCCGTCCACCGCCACGTAGGTCCGCACACCCGGGATGAACTTGACGGTGCCGACGGTGTAGAGGGTCACCGCCGCCGAGGCGACCACCGCCCGGCCGGGCTCGGCCGACACCTCGGCCTCGACACCCTCCTCGGCGCAGACCCGGAGCACCGCGTCGCCCCACTCGGTCAGGCTCGGGGCGTGCTCGCCGGCGACGTAGGCCACACCGAGTCCGCCGCCGACCACCAGTTCGGGGAGGCCGGCGGACCGGACGAACGGTGCGACGGCCCGCAGCCCCTCGGCGAAGTTCTCCACGCTGAACACCTGGGAACCGATGTGCAGGTGGAGACCCACGAGGTCCACCGCCGGCGAGGCGGCCGCACGCTGGAGTGCCTCGTCGGCCTGGCCGGTGGACAGTGGGAAACCGAACTTCGAGTCGAGGATCCCGGTCTGCACGTGCTCGTGGGTGTGGACCTCGATGCCGGGGTTGACCCGGAGCAGCACACGGGGTGGTTCGGCACCGGAGGCGACGACCGCCTCGATGCGGTCGAGTTCGTCGGAGCTGTCGACGACGACGCGACCCACCCCCACGCCGAGGGCCCGCTCGAGCTCGGCGGTGGACTTGTTGTTGCCGTGCAGCACGATCCGCTCGGGAGGGGCACCCGCCGCGAGCGCCACCTCGAGCTCACCTCCGGTGGCCACGTCGAGGCGCAGGCCCTCGTCGAGTGCCAACCGGGCCATGGCCCGGCACAGGAACGCCTTGGTGGCGTACACCACGTTGCCCGGGCCGAACACCCCGACCGCCTCGGCGCAGCGCGCCCGCAGGTGCGCCTCGTCGTAGACGAACACCGGTGTACCGAACTCGGCGGCGAGGTCGAGCAGGTCGCACCCGCCGATCGACAGCCGGCCGTGGTCGTCGAACGACGCCGTGTCGGGCAGCAGCACCGGCGGCACCGGGGCCGCCGACGATCCGGCGGCGCTCACATCTGCTCCGGGGCGGACACGCCGAGGAGCCCGAGACCGCACTGCAGGCCGGTCGCCGCTGCCGCAGCGAGCCACCATCGGGCCTGTCGCACGGGCTCCGGGGTGTCGGGGTGCAGCACCGGACAGTCGTGGTAGAAGCCGTGGACGGCGGCGGCGAGGTCACGCACCCAGGTCGTGACCTTGTGCGGCGCCCGCTCCCGCGCTGCGAGCTCGACGACCTCGGGCAGCACCTCGAGCACCCGCAGCACCTCGAGCTCCCGGTCCTCGACGAGGACCGACAGGTCGACCGACTCGAGCGGCGCTCGTTCGAGCCCCCGCTCGTCGGCCACCCGGTCGATCGACCGCAGGCGGGCGTTGGCCATCTGGACGTAGAACACCGGGTTCTCGTTGGACTCCGACACCACGACGTCGAGGTCGACGGTCTGGGGGGAATCGACCGACTGGAGCAGGTAGGTGAGCCGGACAGCGTCCGCACCCACCTCGTCGATCAGGTCGCGCAGCGTGATCAGGTCGCCGGAGCGCTTGGAGATGCGGACCTCCTGCCCGCCCCGCTCCAGGCGCACGAGCTGGGTGATGACCACCTCGAACGACGCCGGGTCGTGGCCCAGCGCCTCGATCGCCGCCCGCATGCGCGGGACGTAGCCGTGGTGGTCCGCCCCCCAGACGTCGACGAGCAGGTCGTAGCCGCGGGCGAACTTGTCCCGGTGGTAGGCGATGTCGGGCAGGAGGTAGGTGACCTCGCCGTCGGACTTCACGAGGACCCGGTCCTTGTCGTCGCCGAAATCGGTCGAACGGAGCCAGACCGCCCCGTCGGCCTCGTCGACCACGCCCCGGGCACGCAGGTCCGCGAGCGTCGTGTCGATCGCCCCGGTGCCGACCATGCGCCGTTCCGAGAACCAGTCGTCGAAGACCACGCCGAGCTCGCCGAGCACCTCCTGCTGGTCGAGGAGCGCCCGGGCCTCACCCCAGGTGAGCGGATCGGCGCCCTCGGGCATCTCGGCGGCCCACTCGGTGATGTAGTCGCCCCGGTAGCCGTCCTCGGGCGGCTCGTCACCGGCGGCCCGTGCCGCCAGCGACGCGGCGAAGACCTGCATCTGCACGCCGCGGTCGTTGACGTAGAACTCCTCGTCGACCTGGTGACCGACCGCCCGGAGGATCCTGGCCAGGCTGTCGCCGTACACCGCCCCCCGGGCGTGTCCGGCGTGGACGGGCCCCGTCGGGTTGGCGGAGACGTACTCGACGAGCACCCGGGTGCCCGCACCGGTCCTGCTGGTCCCCCAGTCCCCTCCCGCCGCCACCACGGAACGGAGGACCTCGTGCAACCAGTCGTCGGCGAGGTGGAAGTTGACGAATCCGGGTCCGGCGACGTCGACCTCCTGCACGAACCGGGGCGGTCGGGCCCGCAGGTGCTCGGCGATCTCCGCGGCGAGGTCCCGGGGTGCCCGCCCGGCCGCCTTCGCCGATGTGAGCGCCACGTTGGTGGAGAACGCCCCGTGCTCCCGCCGGGCCGGACGCTCGAGCGTGACGACGTCCGGAGGCGGTACGCCCGCCGCAGCCACGGCGTCCCTGATGGCGGAGATCAGCTCGTCGCGCATGGCCGGGGGATCGTACCGTGACCCCCTGTGACGGCCCCGCATCGGTTCGTCGCACCGACGGGCCGCTGGGAGTCCCGGCCACACGGCGCGCTAGGGTCACCGATCGCCGCCCCGTTTGCGGGACGCGTGCCCTCGTAGCTCAGGGGATAGAGCATCGGCCTCCGGAGCCGTGTGCGCAGGTTCGAATCCTGCCGAGGGCGCCACTCCGATCCGCGGCCCGCAGTGCCGCCCGGTGCGGTCCGTCGGTCTGCACAGGTGTAGCGTCCTGGGTCGGATGACCACGTCCGAACGACCCGACACCTCGAGTGCTCCGACTGCGGACTCCGGCGGCCACGGGGGGAACCACACCAACGCCCGGATGGCGGCGCTGTCCCTCGCTGCGCTCGGCATCGTCTTCGGCGACATCGGGACGAGTCCGCTCTACGCGTTCCGCGAGACCTTCGAGCACCACTCGATCCCGGTCGACGAACCGAACGTCCTGGGGGTGTGCTCGCTGATCCTGTGGTCGCTGATCCTCGTCGTGTCGGTCAAGTACGTCGTGTTCATCCTGCGGGCGGACAACCGCGGCGAGGGCGGGATCCTGGCGCTCACCTCGCTCGTCGTCGGCGGGGACACCAGCCCTCGGATCGGCCGCAAGCTGCTCGGCCTGCTGTTCTTCGGCCTGTTCGGGATGGCCCTGCTCTACGGCGACGGGATCATCACCCCGGCCATCTCGGTCCTCTCGGCCACCGAGGGCCTCAAGGTCGCCGCACCGGCGTTGTCGTCGTGGGTGGTGCCGATCGCCGTGGCCATCCTCATCGGGCTGTTCCTGCTGCAGAAGCGGGGCACCGGCGCCGTCGGGGCGATGTTCGGGCCCGTGATGGTCGCGTGGTTCTCGATCCTCGCCGTCCTCGGCATCGCCCGGGTGTCGGGCAACCTCGAGATCCTCCGGGCAGTGAACCCGGGTCACGCGATCGAGTACCTGACGAGCAACAGGTTCGACGCGTTCCTCTCCCTCGGCTCGGTCTTCCTGGTCGTGACCGGCGGCGAGGCGTTGTACGCGGACCTGGGGCACTTCGGCCGGCGGCCGATCCGCATCGCCTGGTTCGCCGTGGCCTTCCCCGGGCTCGTCCTCAACTACTTCGGTCAGGGGGCGCTGCTGCTCGAGGAGCCCGAGGCGATCAGCTCGCCGCTGTTCCTCATGGGCCCCGAGTGGGCACGCTGGCCGCTCGTGATCATGGCGGCGCTCGCTGCGATCATCGCGTCGCAGGCGCTCATCTCGGGAGTGTTCTCGCTGACCGTGCAGGCGATGCAGCTCGACTACCTGCCGAGGCTGACGGTGCGGCACACCTCCGCCCAGCACATCGGCCAAGTCTACCTCCCGCTCGTGAACCTGCTCCTCGCGATCGGCTGCATCAGCCTGGTGCTGGCGTTCCAGTCCTCGGCCGGCCTGGCGGCCGCCTACGGGATCGCCGTCACGGGGACCATGGGCATCACGACGGTGCTCTTCTACTTCTTCACCCGGGCGAAGTGGGGCTGGAGCACCGGCAAGGCCCTCGCCGTGTGCGTGCCGCTGGCCATCCTCGACTTCGCCTTCTTCGGGGCCAACGTGTTCAAGATCCCGGCCGGCGGCTGGTTCCCGCTCGTGGTGGCGGCCGTGATCATGGTGGCGATGACCACCTGGCGGACCGGCCGGCGGGTGGTCGCCGAGCGCATCGCCGCCAGTCAGGTCACCATCGAGGAGTTCATGCGCACGCTCCCCGAGGACGTCGTGCGGGCCCCCGGGACCGCGGTGTTCATGTTCCGGGGTGACGGCACCGCCCCGCCGGCCCTTCGGACCAACACCATGCACAACCGGGTGCTGCACGAACGGGTGATCCTGCTGTCGGTGCGCACCGACTCGGTCCCCTACGTCGCAGCCGACCAACGGTTCGAGATCATCGAGTTCGGCCGGTCGATCCACCAGCTCACGGCGCACCACGGGTTCATGGAGGAGCCCGACGTACCGGCGTGGCTCGACGGACTCGAGGTCGGCGGGGTCCCGATCGTGGTGGACGACGTCACCTTCTTCCTCGGACGCGAGACGGTGATCCCGTCCGACGTGGTCTCGATGGCACCGTGGCGTGAGCGGCTCTTCGCCGTCATGCTGCGCACCGCCGCATCGGCCTCGCGCTTCTTCCGGCTGCCACCCAACCAGGTGGTCGAGGTCGGCTCGCAGGTCGAGATCTGACCCGACGGCCTCAGCCGCAGGTGATCCCCGCCGGAGGGGCGTCCGGCGACCACCCGCCCGGGTAGGTGGTCGTCGTCACGACCGGTGGCCCGGCGGGCGTCGAGCCCGGAGCGGCCGACGCCGACGGCGGCGCGGTCGTGGTGGTCGCGGCCTCGTCGCTGTTGGCGGGGTCGTCGATGAAGTCGAACTCGGGTGCCAGCACGAGCCTGACGTGGCCGGGTGGCAGCATCGCGTCCTCGACGATCTCGGGGGCCGGACCGATCCACGCTCCGACGAGCTCGGCCATCTGCCGGCCGCCGGGGGCGTGCGCCACGGTCGAACGCTGCGGTCGGTTCGGCGCCTCGGCGATCTCGCCGAGGCCGAAGCCTCCACCGCTCAGCACCCAGCTCACCCGGCGGGCCTCGCCCTCCCGGCCCGTCCCGTTCAGGATCGTGACGGTCACGTCGCGCTCGTCGGGCGGCGGAGTGGTCGTGGTGGTCACCGCCGGGGAGACGACGCCCCGGAAGACGTCGAGCATCGGTTGGGCCGCTGCGGTGTCGAGGAGTTCGACCGCTGCGCCGCCGCTCGTGGTGTGCGGCGTGACCGGCAGCGAGTACGTCTGCATCCGACCGGGGTCGAACTCGGCGAAGTGCGCCGTGAGCCCCAGCAGGTCTCGGACCCCGAGCTGGTCGTCGATCGTCACGTTCTGGACCGCGGCGTCGACGAGTCCGGTCACCTTGGTGACGCTCGACAGGCCGAGCGACCGCAGCTTGACCATGGCGGCTCGAGCGAGTTCCTGCTGCCGGCGCATCCGGCCGATGTCGTGGCTCGGGTCGTCGACCCACTCCTCGCCGTCGCTCCACTCGAGGTGACGTGACCGGGCGAAGGCGAGCCCCTGGTAGCCGTCGAGGACGTGGCAGCCGGTCGAGTCGATCGAGAGCCCGGAGTTGCGGTCACGGACCGGGCGGTCGAAGTACACCGGCACCCCACCGATGGTGTTGACGAGGTCCTGGAACCCCGAGAAGTCCACTTCGACGTAGTGGTTGATCGGCACGCCGAGGTTGGTCTGGATCGTGTCGATCAGGGACTGGGTCGAGTTGGCGAACGCCGTGTTGATGCGCTCCTCCTCGCCCGTCGGGGCGATGGGCACCCACAGGTCACGGGGGATCGACAGCATCGAGATGCGGTCCTCGCCCGGGTCGACCCGGACGATCGCCATGCTGTCGGACCGTCGTCCCGGCGGTGCCCCATCGCCCAGGAACACCGCTGCGTTGGGGTCGTCGGCCGAGAGGTGCTCACGACTGTCGGACCCGATCACCAGGAAGTTCTGGGGCTCGTCGGGCACCGTCGCCGCCAGGTCGAGTTCGGTGCGCTCGACCCGGTTGTAACTCCACCAGCCGTACCCCACCACGGCGACGCCGGCGAGCAGTGCCACCACCACCACCGCACCCACGACTCGGGGCCAGCGACGCTGCCGGGGCGCCGGGACGGCCCGTCGACGGCGGACCACCGGGGCCACGGCCTCGGGGTCGCCCACTGCCGGGGCGTCGTCGTCGGGGGAACGGGCGTCGGTCACGGGGAACTCCGGACCGGACGGCCCGTGGCCTCCACGGTAGCCCCACGCCGGCGCCCGCCCCGGGCAGGGCCGGCGCTCAGGCGCCCGGCGCCGCCGGCTTGGGCTCCTTCGGCAGGCCGAGGACCCGCTCGCCCACGATGTTGCGCTGGATCTGGGAGGTGCCGCCCCAGATGGTCTCGGACCGGGAGAAGAAGAACGCCGAGACCATCGGGCTCACCGGGTAGGTGTCCCTGCCCTCGGCCCGGACCGTGCCCGGCCAGGAACCCCGGTCGGGGCCCGGGGTCGACAGCAGCGCCTCGGCGCCGAAGACGTCGAGCGCGAGCTCCATCGCCTCCTGGTGCATCTCGGACCAGAACATCTTGTTGGTCGCACCGAGTGCGGCGACGGCCAGCCGCTCGGTGGGACCCAGGAAGGTTCCGCGCTCCTTGGCGAGCGTGCTGGTGAGCGACCGCAGTCCGTTGATGCGCAGGATCTGGATCTTGGAGTGGAAGCGGGCGAGCCGCTGACGGACCAGCGGGTCGCCGTCCAGTCCGCGCTCCTGTGCGGCGGCCAGGATCAGCTTGAACTCCTCCTCGAACCGCCGGTAGCCGGTCGTCGCGGACATCCCCCGTTCGAAGGTGAGCGTGTCGTTCGCGACCTTCCAGCCGTTGTTCAGGCCACCGACGACGTTGTCGAGCGGACACCGGGCATCGGAGAAGAACACCTCGTTGAACTCGGCGGTCCCGTCGGGCTGGGTGATGCCGCGGACCTCGATCCCCGGCTGGTCCATGGGGACGAGCAGGTAGGAGATGCCGGCCTGCTTGACGACGTCCGGGTCGGTCCGGGCGAGCACGAAGCAGTAGTCGGCGAACTGTGCCTGGGTGGTCCAGACCTTCTGACCGTTGATCACCCACTCGTCGCCGTCCCGTACCGCCGTGGTCGACAGCGATGCCAGGTCGGATCCGGAGTCGGGCTCGGAGAATCCCTGGCACCAGCGCATGCTGCCGTCGAGGATCCTCGGCAGGAAGTACCGCTTCTGCTCCTCGGTGCCGTTGGCCAGGATCGTCGGCCCGACCAGGGTGTCGCCGAAGAAGTCGGCCCGCATCGGCGCCTTGGCCCGGGCGAACTCCTCGGCGAGCACGACACCCTGCATCGTCGTGAGCCCCTTGCCGCCGTACTCGACGGGCCACGTGGCGCAGATCCACCCACCCTCGAAGAGTCGGCCGGTCCAGTCCTCGTTGAAGCGCTCCTTCTCCTCGGGCGTCATCGAGAAGCCCCCGTCGAACCACCCGTCGGGAAGGTTCTCCTCGAGCCACGCCCGGATCTCGGTGCGGAACTCCTCGGCCTCTGGTGGGTAGGTCAGGTCCATGCCACTCATTCTCGGCCCGCCGGTCCGTCCTCGGCCAGCCGGACCCGCCTGCGCTGTCGCGACCCGGTCGACGGGTAGGTTCTCGTCCGTGACCGACAGCACCACGACGGAGGCGGCCGACGGGGGCGCGCCGACCGGACTGGCCGAGCGGCTCGAGGCCACGGCGTCGACCCGCTGGCGGAACCAGTGGGCCGAGCTCAAGGCCCAGGTGATCGACACCGACCTCTGCACCGGCTGCGCCGGGTGCGTGATCTCGTGTCCGCACGACGTCATCGGCTACCACCACGACCAGGGCGGCTACCGGCCGTTCCACCTGGAGGACGAACTCGGGCCGGACGACTGCACCCACGGCCAGAAGGGGTGCACGACCTGCACCCGGGCCTGCCCGCGCTTCGGCATCTGGGAGGCCCAGGCCGACGACCACCTGTTCGGCCGGGTGCGCCACGACGACGAGATCGCCGGCATCCACCAGGACATCCTGCTCACCAGGGCGAGCGACGACCACGTCCACGAGCTCGGCCAGGACGGCGGACTGGTGTCGGCCATCCTCATCTGGGCGCTCGAACACGACTACATCGACGCTGCGCTCGTGTCCTACCTCGAGGGCGACGCGACCTCGTGGAAGGCGATCCCCGGCGTCGCTGCGAACCGGGACGAGATCCTCGCCTCGGCCGGGAGCCGCTACACCTACTCGGCCAACACCCTGGCGCTCGACGAGGCGCTCGAGGCCGGGCACTCGCGGCTGGCGCTGGTCGGCATGAGCTGCCAGTCGTCGGTGCCGCCCGTGATGTGGGCCCGCAAGGCCGGCAAGATCGCCAAGCCGATCGTGTTCAACCTGGGCCTCCTGTGCTCCAAGACCTTCGACGACGCCATCTTCGAGGAGCTCTTCTGGACCAAGTACGGACTGGCCAAGGAACACATGGTCAAGATGAACATCAAGGGCGTGTTCCAGATCTGGATGGACGACGGCTCCTACCACGAGGTCAACCTCAAGGAGTGCCACGCCTGGACCCGGGACGGCTGCAACCACTGCCCGGACTTCGCCGCCGAGCACGCCGACATCTCGTGCGGGGGAATCGGCGAGAACGCCAACTGGACGCTGACGATCGTCCGGACCGACCTCGGGCGGGAGATCATCTCGCGCATGGTCGAGGAGGGCGTGATCGAGGCCAGGCCGGGCGACTCCGACCCGGGGGCCATCGCCCTCATGCGCAAGCTCGCCGAGAAGTCACGCAGCAGGTGGCCGACGACGGCCGAGCCGAGCGTCCGGGTCGGCCTGACAGCGAAGTCCTGAGCACCGGCGGCCGGACCGCCGGGAGGGGTCAGGCGGGGTCGGCCTGCTTGCAGCGGTCGTAGACCGCCTGGATGTTCGCCGGAACCACGATCTGGCCCGCCTCCGCCTCGGCCTGCTGCTGTTCGAAGGACTCGACCTGGTCGAACGGCACCGTGTCGACGAGGCCCTGGTAGACGCACTCGCAGTAGGGCACCGTGCCCAGGCTCGGGTCGACGAACTGCCCCTCGGCGTTCGGCTCCACCCCGGTGCACCCGATCATGAAGTTGGCGCGGTACGCGTCGCCGTACTCCTTCGGCTGGGTCGGACCGGCGCACGCCGGGAGCAGCATCGCCGCTGCTGCCACGACCAGACCGACCACTCCGGCCCGGCCGCGGGATCGACGAGCCGCACCGGCGGTCCCGTGGCTCGGTCGTGGTCGGCGTTCGGATGTGGGCATCGGGCACCTCGGTCGGGGACCCGCGCACGCTAGCGGCCCGGCCGGTGGTGGGACCACACGGTCCCGCCCGCTCACCTCGGCACCGGTCCGGGCCGCCCCGCGTACCACCGCGGGACCGACCCGGGCGACCGGATCCCGGTCGGCCGTGTCCGGGTCGGACCTCGGGCGCACCGGTTCCATCGGCACGTCCGACCCCTCCGGTGAGGGGTCGTTCGACCCATCCCGCGGACTCAGGCGGCGGCGAGCTCCCGGGCGCGGCCGAACACGGCGTCGAGCATCGGCTCGGTGAGGCGGCCGGTGCAGGTGTTGAGCTGGCTCACGTGGTAGCAGCCGAGCAGGGTGCGGCCGTCGGGCGCGACCACCTCGACGCCGTGGGCGAACCGGGGGCGGGGCGAGAGCCCCAGCCAGCGGGCCGTCTCGGTGAATCCGAACTCCCCGAGCGCCACGAGCACCCGGACCCGGTCGAGCAGGGTGAGCTCCTCGGCGAACCAGTCACGACAGGCGTCCCGTTCGGCAGGCGTGGGACGGTTCGAGGGTGGAGCGCAGTGGACCGGCGAGGTGACCCACACGCCGTCGAGGACCATCCCGTCGTCACGGGAGGTCGACTCGGCCTGCGAGGCCAGACCGGCGCGGTGGAGGGCGCCGTGGAGCCAGTCGCCCGACCGGTCACCGGTGAACATCCGGCCGGTCCGGTTGGCCCCGTGTGCGGCAGGGGCGAGACCGACCACCACGATCCGGGCGCGGGGGTCTCCGTGGCCGGGAACGGGCCGGCCCCAGTACTCCTGGCCACGGAAGGCGGCCCGCTGCTCGACCGCGACCCGCTCCCGCCACTCGACGAGCCGCGGGCAGCGTCGGCACCCGACCAGACGGTCGGCGAGCGCCTGCAGGTCCCCCACGACCGGAGCATAGGATGACCCCGTGGCCCGACCGTCCCCGGCGTCGGGGACGCGACGGACCCGCCGGTCCACCCGAGCGCCCCGACCGACCCTCGTCCTGTGCGTCCGACACGGGCGGACTGCGACCACCGGTCAGGTCCTGCCCGGCCGGGCGCCGGGACTGCACCTGTCGGACGAGGGACGCCGGCAGGCCGAGCACGTCGCCGTCCGCATCGCCGCACTGCCCCGTGTCGACGCCGTCTACGCGTCCCCGCTCGAGCGGACGCGTGAGACGGCGGCGCCGATCGCCCGGGCGACTGGACTCCGGGTCCGGACGGCCAAGGGCCTGCTCGAGTGCGACTTCGGCGAGTGGACGGGCCGACGCCTCGACGAGCTCCGTCGGCTGGACGCGTGGCAGGCCGTCCAGCACGCGCCGTCGACCTTCCGCTTCCCCGGTGGGGAGTCCTTCGCCGAGATGCAGACCCGGATGTGGACCCAGCTGCTCACCCTGGCGGCCGCGCACCCGGGCGGCACGGTCGTCGCCACCTCGCACGCCGATCCGATCAAGGCCGCCGTCGCCGTTGCAGCGGGCATCCACCTGGACCTGTTCCAGCGGACGAGCATCTCGCCCTGCTCCGTCACGGCGCTGCTGCTGGGGTCGGGGACCCCGCACGTGCTGTGCACCAACTCCGCGGGTGACGACCTGACGGGGTTGTCACCGTCGTGAGCACCTCACCGGGACGGACCGGCCGTGGCTGAGGCGTGGACGTTCGACCGGCCCGACCGGTTCACCTGCGGCTCGGTCGGGGTCCCGGGACAGCGGACGTTCTACCTGCAGGTCCGTGACCGAGATCGGGTGCTCACCGTCAAGGCCGAGAAGGAGCAGGTCCGGGCCCTCGGCCAGTACCTGGGGCAGGTGAGCCAGCAGCTCGGCCCGGTCGAACCCGACCGGGACGTCGTCGGCCTGGTCGAACCGGTCGAGGAGGCGTTCATCGTCGGCGACGTCGGCGTCGCCGCCGACGCCGAGGCGGGCACGGTGGTCATCGTGCTCGAGGAACTGCCGGTGTGGAGCGACGACGACGACCCGGACGACGACGACGCGCCGGACGGACGGGCGGTGACGGTCACCGTCCCCCTCGACCAGGCCGCGGCCTTCGCCGAGGTCGCCGAGGACCTGGTGCGGGCGGGACGGCCCAACTGCCGACTGTGCGGCGCGCCCGTCGACCCCGGGGGTCACGCCTGCCCGCGGTGGAACTGACGTGACGGACGACGAGGGAACCTGGGCCTACCACTCGACCCTGCGGACCGACGACCCGGCCGTCGTCGAGGTGCTGACCGTCGGCGAGGTCGAGATCCTCGGACGCATGCCGTGGTCGTCGAACACGACGTTCCTGGTCGAGGTCCGCCACGGCGAGGACGTGGTGCCCGCGGTCTACAAGCCCGCACGGGGTGAGCGGCCGCTGTGGGACTTCCCCGAGGGACTCTGGCGACGGGAGGTCGCGGCCTACGAACTGTCCCGGAACCTCGGGTGGGAGCTCGTCCCACCCACCGTGGCCCGCACCGACGCCCCGATCGGAGCGGGGTCGATCCAGCTGCTCGTGCCCGCCCGCTACGACGAGCACTACTTCACGATCCGGGACGAACCGGTGCACTCCGGGACGCTCCGCCGGCTCTGCGCCTTCGACCTGGTGGCCAACTCGACCGACCGGAAGGGCGGGCACGTGCTGCTCGACGACGACGACCGGATCTGGGCGATCGACAACGGCCTCACCTTCCACGTCGAGTCCAAGCTCCGCACCGTCATCTGGGAGTTCGCCGGTGAGCCGGTGGACGAGGTGCTGCTCGCCGACCTGGACCGGTTCGTCCGGGACGGACCGGGCGAGGAACTCCCGGGGCTGCTCGAGCACGAGGAGCTCCTGGCGCTGACCGACCGGGCCGCCCAACTGGTCGACGCCGGCCGGTTCCCCACCGACCCGACGGGCCGACGTCACCCGTGGCCGCTGGTGTGATCGACGACTCCGACGATCCGCTCGAGGGGTGGTTGCGCACGGGCGACCTCGACGAGCTCCTCCGGGAGGTCGACCGCTGCTGCGACCGTCGCGACTGGGTCCGCCTGCTCAGGGTGCGGGACCGGTGCCGAGACACATCCCGGACCGGCCACCAGCTGTGGCCGGTCGCGTCCTGGGCGGAGTACCGGTCCGCTCTCGAGGCACCTGCCGACGTCGCGGCCGCCGTCGTCGAGGAGGGCGGCGGACACCTCTCGATCGGTCCCCTCACCGAGGTGGTCGCACAGCACCACCGCTGGGTCGAACTCGACGCGCTGCTCACCCACCAGCCCACCCGGGGAGTCGTGGCCCACGAGCGGGCGGTCCGCGGCGATCCGGACCTCGGCTCCGACCCGGCCCTGCGGGCCTCGGCCGACGACGGAGGGGTACCCCTGGTCCTGGCGGCCTGGGAGCGTCCGTACGCCCTGGCCGACTACCGGTCGGACTCGGCCCGGTTCCCCGCACCGGCGCTGACGGCGCTCGACCGACCGCTCGGCGGGGTCCCCGGCCGGCCCGAGGCCGACGGCGACGACGGCACCGAGGCCCTGCTCGCACCGGTGCGGCACTGGTCGGCCGGCAGTTCCGGGCAGGTGCGGGCATGCTGCGTCGACGGCTCGGCGGCCGACGCCGTCGCCACCCTGCTCGAGTCGACCGCTGCGCCGGAGGAGGCCGGAGCGTGCGTCCCCGGCACACAACTGTCCGGTGCGGCGATCGAACTGGGTGAGGCCCTCACGCTGCTGGCGTGGGCGGCGGCATCGGGAGCGGCGCACGGCCGACGACGCGGCGCCGCGGCCGGCCGGTTCGACGCCTGGTGGGCCGCTGCGGTGCTCGCCGGTGTCGATGACGACTGGCCACTCGACATCGGACCGGCGGCGGCCCACCTGCGCTGGTGGCGGTGGGGCCCGGTGACGGGGGACGTGGGCTGGTGGTGCCGCCTGGCCGTCGAGGATCCGGAGGACGGACTCGCCTGGGCGCTCGAGGCCACCGACCGGAACCGCCGGAGCGGACCGGGTGACCTCAGCGGTTCTGGAGCGCCTCGATGAGCTTCGGCAGCACCTTGTGCACGTCACCGACGATGCCCAGGTCGGCCACCGAGAAGATGGGGGCCTCGGGGTCCTTGTTGATCGCGATGATCGTCTTGGAGCCCTTCATGCCCACCAGGTGCTGCGTCGCACCGGAGATGCCGGCGGCGATGTAGACGTTCGGCTTGACGACCTTGCCGGTCTGGCCGACCTGGTACGAGTAGGGCACCCAACCGGCGTCGACGATGGCACGGGAGGCACCGGGGGCGGCGCCGAGCGCCTTGGCGAGCTGCTCGACCATCTCGAACTTGTCGCTCTCGCCCAGCCCACGTCCGCCCGACACGACGATGTCGGCGTCGTCGAGGCTCGGACCGGTCTGCTCCTCGACGAAACGGTTGGTCACGACGGCCGCACCGGTCGCCCCCAGATCGGGAACGGACAGGCCGGACACGGCAGCCGGGGCGCCTCCGGACTCCTCGGCGGCGAAGGACTTCGGCCGAACCAGGAAGATGTCGGGCTTGTCCGAGGTGAACCTGGTGGTCACGTTGGTGGTGCCACCGAAGATGGGCTCGACGCCGGCGAGCGTCCCGCCGTCGTCGACCACGTCGACGACGTTGGTGATGACCGGCGCATCGAGCTTCACCGAGAGCCGACCCGCCACGTCCCGGCCGTCGTAGCTGGTTGCGATCAGGACCGCATCCGGCCCGGTCCCGGCCTCGACCGCAGCGGCGATGGCACCGGCGACTGCCGGGCCCAACAGCTTGCCGTCGGTCCCGTCCACCTGGTGCACGGTGGTCGCACCGTGCGCGCCGGCGGCTGCGGCCACGTCGTTCGCTGCGACGGACACGCCCTCGACGGTCTCCGCCAGGTCACGCGCCTTGGTGAGGAGCTCGAGCGAGGTGTTGGACACCCCGCCGTCGGTCGCCTCGACGAACACCCAGATCTTCCCGACTGTCATGTGGATCCTTTCCTCGTGCTGCCCCACGACGGTGCGGACCGCGCGGTCCGCACCCCTCGGGTGCAGGTGAACTCGTTCAGATGACCTTCAGCTCCGCCAGGAAGTCGACGACCTTCTGGTGACCCTCGCCGTCGTCCTCGACGATCGTCCCGGCCTCGCGTGCCTCGGCCTCGCTCACGTCGACGATCTCCTGGCCGGCTCCGGCCCAACCGACCTGAGCGGCCTCGAGGCCCAGGTCCGCGACGGTGACCTGGTCGAGCGGCTTGGACTTCGCGGCCATGATCCCCTTGAACGACGGGTAGCGGGGCTCCACGACACCTGCGGTCACCGACACCACCGCAGGCAGGGGCACCTGCACGTCGTCGTAGCCGGCCTCGGTCTGGCGCTGGACGCTCGCGGTCGCACCGTCGACGGCGATCGACTTGGCGAAGGTCACCGACGGCAGGGACAGCAGCTCGGCGATCTGCTCCGGCACGGTGCCGGTGTAGCCGTCCGAGGACTCGGTGGCCGTGAGCACCAGGTCCGGCTGCCCCGTCCGCTCGATGGCCTTGGCGAGCACCTTGGCCGTGGTGAGCGAGTCGCTCCCGCGCAGTGCGTCGTCGGAGACCAGCACCGCCTTGGCCGCACCCATGGCGAGCGCCGTGCGCAGGCCGCTCTGCTCGTCGTTCGGGGCCATCGAGACCAGCGTGACCTCACCACCGCCGGCGGCGTCGACGAGCTGGAGGGCCATCTCGACGCCGTAGCTGTCGGACTCGTCCAGGATGAGCTTTCCGGACCGGACCAGGGTCTTGGTCTCCGGGTCGAGCGCCCCGGGGTCGGCCGGATCTGGGATCTGCTTCACGCACACGACAACGTTCATGGACGCAGTCTGCCGCGGTCGGCGCGCCGGTCACAAACGTGCGTCCGTACCCGATCCGGCGGCCCGGATCAGCTGCGCTCAGCGCACCGGACCGGAGCCGCTCAGGACACCTCGCCGGAGGGGTCGGAGGCGCCCGGGAGCGCGCCCGGGAGCGCGCCGAGGACCAGGGCCGGGACGTTCGTGATGATGCCCGCCACCCCCATCGCCGCGAGTTCGACCGCCCGGGCGGGATCGTCCACGGTCCAGGTGTTCACCTCGAGCCCACGGTCGACGCACCGCTCGACGAGCCCGGCGTCCACGCACGGGTCCCACGGGTGGAGTGCGGTGTGCCCAGCATCGGCGAGGCGTGCGAGCAGGTCCGGTACCGCGCCGGGGTCGGGGATCAGGAAGCCGGTCGGCAGACCCGGGTCGCGCTCCACGATCCGGGCGAGCGTCGCAGCGTGGAAGCTCGACACGATCACCCGGTCGGCACCCCCGCGGGCGCCGAGCAGGTCGACC
>CAINRS010000037.1 GCA_903852755.1 uncultured Actinomycetes bacterium
ATGCCGTCGGCGTCGAGCTCCTTGTCCCGGATCGCCGGGTCGTAGGCGCCCTTGAGACCCTCGGCGTTCTCGCCCTCCCACTTGGCCACGTACTCGCCGTTGACCTCCTCGACGAGTCGACGGTGGTCGTGCCGTTCGACGACCCACTCGTCGAACTGCGGGAGGAACCGCGGATCGAGGTACTCCCGGTACTCCTCGACCTGCAGTCCCGCGTGGGTGTCGGACGAGACGATGACGTAGGGAGCGTCGCTCGTGTCGACGCCCTCGATCGGATGGCCCACGGTGCGGCTCCTTCCCGGCGGCCTCGCCGAGCTCACGGCGTCGACGTGTACCGACCCCGGTTCTTGAACACTGTGCAAGAGTGTTGCATGCTGTCGGACGTGCCGTCCACCACTCGTTCCCGAGCGACGACCGGGCCGCGGGGAAGGGCCGCTCCCACGGCGAGGCGGGCCGGTCTGGAGCGCACCGACGTGGTCGACGCAGCACTGGCGATCGTCTCGGCCGACGGCGCGGACGCACTCACGATGCGACGACTCGCCACCGAGCTGGGTGTCACGACCACGACCATCTACTGGCACGTCGGCAACCGCGAGCAGCTCGTCGTGGCCGTGGTCGAACGGATGGCGGAGCGTCTCGGGGATGCGCCGATCACCGGCCGGGACCCACGGCAGCGGGTGCACTCGGCGGCGGTGAACATCTGGCGGAGCGCGAGTCGGCACCGCAACGTCACGGCCCTGGCGTCGTCGATCGGTGCGACCACGCTGCTCGAGCTGCCGCTCGAGGTGGCGTTGCTCGCCGAGCTCGAACAGGCCGGGGTCCGCGGTGCGGCGGCCCGTGACGCACTCGCCACCGTGCTCGCATGTGTGGCCGGATTCCTGGTGACCGCCTGGCGTCCACCCGAGCGCCGGCCCGACGGACTCCGTCCCTCGCAGATCTGGGCGACGGTCGACGACCCGAGGATCCCCCGGTCGACCATCCGTGCTGTGTCCAGGGCGGTCGACCTCGACCGACTGGCCGAGCGCGCCCTGCGCGCCATCGTGGTCGAGCACGTCCCCGTATCGGGGGCCACACAGGAGGCACGCAGCGTTGAGTGAACCGATCCGACTCCCCGGCGACGTGCTGGGGGTACCCAAGCTCGTCCTGCGCTACCCCACGGACCCTGCGTCGATCGACGCGTTGCTGCCGCCCGGCCTGGAGCGTCGTGGTGAGCCCGTCGTGTCGATCGGGATCTACTGCGCCCCGGTCCACGGTGAGCCCGAGCTGGGCGTCAGCACCAAGGTCCCTGCGGCTCACGACGGCGAGGAGGGCGGCTACACCCTCGGGATCGGCATCGACCAGGAGTCGGCGATCTTCATCAGTCGGGAGACCAACGGTCAGCCGAAGTTCCCGTGCGCGATCCGCTACCACCGGCTCGGTGACCACGTGCACGCCTCCTGTACCCACCAGGGGACGACGTTCCTCTCCTTCGACGGCCGACTCGGCGCGGTCGTGGAGGGTGGCGACGTGGAGCGGACCGAGACGGAGTGGTGGATCAAGTACTCCCGGGCGGTCGGTGGTGCCGAGGGCGCCTACGACCTGCCGCCCCGTCTGGTCCGTGTCGCGACCACCGCACAGCTCGTCTGCACCGTCCCGGTCGATGGCGAGCTGACGCTCCGGCCGAGTCGCTGGGACCCCTACACCGAACTGCTGCCGATCCGTGGCGAGGTCGTCGCCGAACTGGTGTCGACCCGGGTGACCGGTCGGACCATCGAGGTTGCCGGCCCGCTGGACCCGGAGGCCTTCTGGCCGTTCGCCGATACGATCGGTGGTTCGCGTTGGCCCGGACTTCGGGGAGCCCCTCGTGTCGACTGAACACGGCATTCCACTCCACGATCTGCTCGACTTCGAGTTCGTCTCACCCCCGGACGGTTCGACCGCAGCCGAGGTCCGGATGCCCATCGGGCCCGGGTCCGTCGGGCCCACCGGGAACCTGCACGGCGGTGCCATCGCCACGCTCGTCGACCTGGCCAGCGCCCTGGCTGCGGCCAAGGCCACCGGCTTCGACCTGCAGCGTGAGTCGCTCATCACCACCGACATGCACGTGCGGTACCTGGGTCGCCCCCGGACCGACGGTGTGGTCGCTCGATCCTCGGTCGTCCGGCTGGGTCGACAGTTGGTCGTGGTCGACTGCGACGTCGTCGACGACGACGGGCACCTGGTCGCCGCCGCCGATGTCGCCCTGATGGTCGTCCCCCTCCGTCGACCTCTGGCGGCCGTGGAGGAGACGGCGCTGGAACCGGGGGAGGGAGCGCAGTGACCGACACCGAACGCAACGCTCCGGTCGAGGGGTCGGCCTGGGACTCCGTGGTCCCGCGCAGCGGCGAGGAGCCGCCGACCGATCGCCGTTGGGGTGGTCCGGGGAGCGGCCCACCGGTCCCTGTGGAGCAGCTCCCCTACGAACTGGTCGGCCGCCCCGAACCTCCGCCGGTGCCGAACGGGTGGTACGCGATCGCGGCCTCGGCCGACCTCGGGCCGGGTGATGTGCTCTCGACCGTCGCCGTCGAGCGCGAGCTGGTGGTGTTCCGGGACCACGACGGAACCGTGGGTGTGATCGATGCGCACTGTCCGCATCTCGGAGCCCACCTCGGTGGCGGCACGGTCGAGTCCGGGTGCCTGCGTTGCCCCTACCACGGGTGGCGCTTCGACACGTCGGGTGCGTGCGTCGAGATCCCCTACAGCGACGGCCGGGTGCCATCCCGGGCACGGGCCACCGCCTACCCGACGGTCGAACAGGACGGGATGGTCCTCTTCTGGTTCCACGTCGGTGGTGCTGAGCCGGCCTACTCGGTTCCGTCGGTCGAGGAACGGACGATGGCGGGCTACACCGCGGCGATCGAGTTCCGCTCCGAGCTCGTCGCCTCGCTGCAGGACATGGCCGAGAACAACGTCGACTACACGCACTTCCGTTTCGTGCACGGTCGGGCGGCACTCGACGAGTCGACGTCGAAGTTCACCACCGACGGACCGTTCTCGACCGTGGTGGAACGCTTCGAGGAGGACGGCCTGACCTTCACCCGATGGACGTGGGGCCCCGGTCTGGCCATGCTCCGCGTGCCCGGGTTCATGTCGGTGCACACGGCGACGACACCGATCGACCGTCGACACGTACGCCTGCTGTGGAACTTCTACCTGCCCGAGGAGACGGCGTCGCTCGCCGAGGAGATCATCGCCGGGGTGACCGGTGCCCACGGCCTGCTCGCCGACGTCCCCATCTGGCGGGACAAGATCTTCCGTGACCGGCCACTGCTGGTTCGTGGTGACGGTCCGATCACCGAGTTCCGCCGGTGGTACGCCCAGTTCTACGAGGGTCGCTGACCACCCGGTGACCGCTGTCGACGGCCCGCGGTCACCGGCCCGGGTTACCGCTGGTAACGTCCCGGCGTGCTCGTCGCCCTGGCCCGGTTGTGGTTGTTCCTCTGGCGGTGGAAGGTCGACTCCGGTCCCGAACCCGTGCCGGACCGCTGCGTGATGATCGCCGCGCCGCACACCTCCAACTGGGACTTCCCCATCACGCTGGCCATGGCGGCCGTGAGCGGTGTCAGGATCAACTGGCTCGGCAAGCGGGAGATGTTCGCCGGTCCGTTCGCACCGGTGATGCGGGCGCTCGGCGGTGTCCCCGTCGACCGGTCCGCACCAGGTGGGCTGGTCGAGCAGCTGGCGCAGAAGTTCGACGAGCGGGACCACCTGGTGCTCGTCGTCCCGGCGGAGGGCACCAGGTCACGGACGGAGTACTGGAAGTCGGGGTTCTACCGCATCGCGGAGTCGGCCGGGGTGCCGATCGTCTGTGCCTACGTCGACATGGAGCGTCGCACCGGCGGGTTCGGTCCGATCATCCAGCCGTCGGGTGACCTCTCGGCCGACATGGATCGGATGCGCGAGTTCTACGCCGACAAGTCCGGGATCAAGCCCGGGCGGTTCGGACCTGTCCGGTTGCGCGAGGAGGACTCCCTCGGCGGCGCGGATCCCGCCGACTCGTCGACCGGCGGCGGCGAGGAGGGCACCGTCGTCACCTAGGCTGTCGGCGTGGAGTGGATCAGCAATCCTGAGGTCTGGACCGCCCTGCTCACCCTCCTGTTCCTGGAGGTGGTGCTGGGGGTCGACAACGTCATCTTCATCTCGATCCTGGCGAGCAAGCTGCCGGCGGAGCAGCAGGACCGGGCCCGACGCACCGGACTGATCGCGGCCGGAGCCATGCGGATCGTCCTGCTGATGTTCGTCGGGTGGATCGTCACGCTGAAGGAGGACCTCTTCGAGGTGTTCGGCGTCGGGTTCTCGGGGAAGGACCTGATCCTCCTGGCCGGCGGGATCTTCCTGCTCTACAAGGCCACGAACGAGATCCACGACAAGCTCGAGGGCGAGGAGGGCCACGCCTCCGCCAGGGTGGCGCCGACGTTCACTGCCGTGATCATCCAGGTCCTGCTGCTCGACCTCGTGTTCTCGATCGACTCGGTCATCACCGCTGTCGGCATGACCGAGTACGTGCCCGTGATGGTGGCCGCCGTGCTGACGTCGGTCGCGATCATGCTCATCGCCAGCCGGTCGATCTACCAGTTCGTCAACCGGCACCCGACGGTCAAGATGCTGGCACTGTCGTTCCTCATCCTGATCGGTGTCACCCTGGTGGCCGAGGGTCTGGGCCAGAAGATCCCCAAGGGCTACGTCTACTCCGCCATCGCGTTCTCGGTGTTCGTCGAGGCCCTGAACATCCGGGCGAAGTCCAAGGCGAAGCACGCCGATCCGGTCGTCAAGCTGCACGAGCCCTACGTGGAGGAGCCCGAGACGGCCACGTCCAGCGGCTCGTGAGCCACCGGGTGCCGGAACACTGACCGAGCACGTCCCGGTCGTCGCGCTGGACCGTCCCGACCCCAGGACCGTGGTCGAGTCGCTCCACCGCAGTGGGCTCCTGCTCGTCGATCGCGGTGGACGGGGTGACGAGGAGCTGGGGGTGCTCCGCGACGCTGCGTCGCGCTACTTCCACCAGCCCGAGTCGATCAGGAGGCGCGACGCCATGGGCCGGTTCGGCCGGACCTGGCGTGGGTGGTTCGGCGTGGGGGGAGAACTCACCTCGGGTCGCCCCGACGGCAAGGAGGGGTGGTACTTCGGAACCGACCTGCCGGTTGGTGACCCGCGTGTCCGAGCGGGACTGCCACTCCACGGGCCGAATCCGGTCCCGACGGGGGTCCCCGAGCTGGGTGCGGCGGTGGCCGACTGGATGGGCTTCGCCACGGGTGTCGGCCACACCGTGTTGGCCGCTGTCGCCGAGGGACTGGGTCTGGCTGCCGACTGGTTCCGGCAGGGGTGGTGCGCGGATCCGGTGGTGCTGTTCCGGATCTTCCGGTACCCACCGGTGAGCGATGTGGTCGATGGCGTGGGAGTGCAGCAGCACACGGACTACGGCCTGCTGACCGTCCTGGCCCACGACGGGACCCCGGGCCTGCAGGCCAGCGTCGCGGATGCGTGGATCGACGTGCCCTCGGATCCATCCCTCCTGGTCGTCAACATCGGCGACATGCTCGAGCGGGCCACCGGTGGGTTCCTCCGCTCCACGCTGCACCGTGTGCGGTCCCAGCCGACCGAGCGGTTCTCGTTCCCCCTGTTCCTGGACCCGGGATGGGAGGTCACCGTCGACCAACTCCCGCTCGACACCGATCGGTTCCCCCCGAGCACCCATGCGGTCGACCGCTGGGACGGCGTCGACCCGCTGAGCGACGAACTCTTCACCGGGAACCGGACCTACGGCGAGTACCTGACCCGCAAGGTGAGCCGGGTCTTCCCCGACCTCATG
>CAINRS010000038.1 GCA_903852755.1 uncultured Actinomycetes bacterium
CTCGTCGCCGGCGGCCAGGCCCGCTGCTGGGGCTCCAACGTCAACGGGCAGCTCGGCAACGGCACCACCACCGACTCGTCGACACCGGTGGCGGTCACCGGCCTGTCCGGCGCCACCCAACTCACAGCCGGTTTCGTTCACACGTGTGCGCTCGTCGCCGGCGGCCAGGCCCGCTGCTGGGGGAACAACGTCTCCGGGCAGCTCGGGTTCCCGGTGAACAGTCCGCTCCCGACCCCGGTGGTCACCTCCCCGTAGACGGGGCCGGGGGACGGGACGGGCCGGATCGCAGACCCACCCACAACGCGGTGCAAGCGGCCCGCGGACGTCTGATCCGCGCATGCACCGAACTACGTCCGTCACCGGGACCGCCCTGCTGCTCTGCTGCTGACCGGGGCCCGCGGCGACGAGGAGACCACGGCTCCGAGCAGGGCGCAGGGTCTGCGCGACGCCACTGGAAGAGCGGCCGAGCGGGGCGGATGCGCTGCGAACCGGGGACCGGTTGAACCGCCCCGGGATTCGCACTGCCCGCGCGCTTGAGGCTTCGAAACCGTGCAAGAATCGTGCACTTCAGCCCGTTCCCTGATCCGCAGACCCCACGCCCCACAAGGGATCCAGCCGTTTCGACGGGTTCACTGCTTCATGAGCAGGTCAGGCGTTCGATTTTCGTCTCGGGCTCCAGTTGAACCGGCCGCCACGACTGCGGCCAACTACCCGCCGAGCGGTAGTTCCGGGTCGAAGAACTTCCGCAGGTCGTCCCAGGTTGCTGCGGGCGGCGCCGGGTCTGGCACGAACGGGCCGGGATCGACCAGCTCTCGGTCCTCGACACCGCCGAGCAGCAACCGGAGGAACTCGTGCAGGAATGCGGCGCCGGCCGGCGCTGCGCCGCCCGTGCGCACGACGACCAGATCGACTGACGGGATGGCGACAATGAATTGGTCGTTGGATCCGTAGGCCTCGAACATGTCGGCGGGCGCGGAGCGGACGATCCGGCGCTGGACGAGTGGTCGCACGGGGAGGGACTGGTCGAAGTACGTCTCGCCCTGGTTGGTCCAGGTGAGGAATCCGTAGCCGGGGTTGGTCGCGGACGAGTTGCGCATCGCTGCCATGTAGGCGTCGTCGATGAGTCGCTCGCCGTTCCACGTGCCGGCGTGGAGCATGAGTGATCCGACGGCGGCCAGGTCGACGGGTGCCATCGCCAGTTCGGAGTACCCGTAGGTCAGGCCCGAGGGGTCACGGTTCCATGTCCACCGGGCCCTCGGGATGCCGATCCGGCTGAAGACCTCGCGGTCGGCGAACGTCTGCACGTCCTGGCCGGTGGCCCGGGTGACCAGTTCGGCCAGCAGCGTGAGCGGCACCTGGGAGTACTCGAAGTAGGTGCCAGGCTCGTGCGCGAACGGGACGCTCAGCGCGTAGCGCACACCGTTCGACGGCCCGGGGAACACCTCGTTGACCCACGCGAACCTCAGCCCGGAGCTCTGGGTGAGCAGGTCGCGCACGGTGATGCGGGCGTGGGCGGCGTCGGCCTCGGGGAAGTACGTGCCGACCGTGTCGTCCAGACGGAGGTGCCCGAGCGTCACGGCCCGGCCGACCACGAGCGCCAGTACCGTCTTCGTGGCGCTGTAGATGTTGGCCGGCACCCGTTCGAGGTCGGGATCGGTGGCGGAGGTCGCCACGAGGCAGTCGTGGCGGTACACACGCACTGACGACGAGAAGTTGCCAGATGCGAACGCCACCGCCCGGGCGACGGCGGCCGGGTCCAGGGCGACGTCGACGGGACGTGCCGAGAGCTGGTGCTCACCTGACGGAGGGCTGCATCGTTCGCCGGCCAGCGGCCGGTCGCCCAGCCGGGGTGGTCCGGCGCACGCCGACGACGTGACGGCGACCACCAAACCCGCAATGAGCGCCTTGGTGCGTCGCCTCCCGTGCCCCATCGACATGTGAGAGTACGCACCGAGCACGAGTCGTCAAGGTGTCATGCCAACCGGGCGGTTCCGACGCTCAGTGGGGCTGTTCAGGTCAGCGATGGGTGATGGTCGGCGGCACGGACGACGACCAGGACGGCCACCACTGCCCCGAGCCCGGCATCGCAGAGGTCACGGAAGACCTGGGCAAGGGTGCGGTTGACCCGTCGAGACCGGGCTGACCCTCACCCAGCCCGACGACCGGCCTTCGGTCGAGTCACGCCTTGGAGAGAATCAGCCCGCTCGTCGGCACGCCCGTGCCGGCGGTAGCCAGCGCGTGCTCGACGTTGTCGACCTGGTTGTACGACGTCCCACGGATCTGGCGGACCACTTCGGTGATCCCGTTCATCCCGTGGATGTAGGCCTCACCGAGCAGGCCACCGTTGGTGTTGATGGGGAGTTCTCCACCGACCGAGAGCCGTTCAACCGTGGCCCAGTCCTTGGCTTCGCCTCGGCCGCAGAACCCCAGCTCTTCGAGCTGCATGAGCACGAATGGGGTGAAGTGGTCGTAGAGGAACGCAGTGTCGATGTCGGCCGGGGCCAGTCCCGAGTCGCGCCAGAGCCGCTTCGCCACGACGCCCATGTCGGGCAACCCGCAAAGATCGTCGCGGTAGTAGCTCGTCATCGTCTCGCTGTCGAACGAGGCACCCTGCGCAGCGGCGGTGATCACCGCCGGCGGCTGGCGCAGATCTCGGGCCCGTTCGGTCGAGGTGACGACGATCGCGACGCCGCCGTCGCTCTCTTGGCAGCAGTCGAGGAGCCGGAGCACAGGCTCGACGATCCACCGCGACGACTGGTGGTCCGCGATCGTGATGGGTCGCTCGTAGAACCAGGCATCTGGGTTGGTCGACGCGTGGAGGCGGTCGACCACCGCGATCGGGGCGAAATCAGCGTTCGTCACGCCGTAGGTCTCCATGTACCGGTGGGCGTGCAACGCGACCCAGGCTGCCGGGGTCAGGTGGTCGTAGGGCGCGTACCACGACAGCCAGATGGGCAGCGCGCCGCCGGCGGTGCCGGCCATGGTGCCGAATCGATCGCCTGACCGCTCGTTGAACGCCCGGTAGCAGACGACGGTCTCTGCCACCCCGGTGGCCACCGCCATTGCGGCGTGCATGACCATGCCGGCGGGTGCTCCACCTCCGTACGGGATGCGGCTGAAGAACGAGATGTCGTCGATCCCGAGGTTGCGAGCGAGGTCCATCTCCTCGGTGGTGTCGAGCGTGGAGGTGACGAACCCGTCGACGTCGGAGGGTTCGAGGCCTGCGTCCTGCAGCGCAGCGAGGGTCGCCTCGCAGGCGAGCCGCAACTCGGTCCGACCGGACTCCTTGGAGAACTCGGTCTGGCCGATCCCGGCGATGGCTGCCCGGCCCCCCAGGGAGATGGCGGCCGTCATCTCCCGGCCGCCGATGTCTGGCCTGCCGTTGGGACCGAGAGGGTCGCGGTGCCGCCGACGTGTTCGCCGAGGTCGTTGAGCGCGCTGATCTCGACGTCGATGCTGATTGCGCCGTCACCACGCTCGACGCCGGTGACGGACCCGGTGAAGGTGAGCGTCGAGCCGGCGAACGCTGGCACGCCGAGCCGCAGCGCAATGCGTCGCAGCATCGCGTCGGGTCCGGCCCAGTCGGTCAGGAACCTGCTGCAGTATCCGTTGTCCGACAGGATGTTCAGGAAGACGTCCGTGGCGCCTTGAGATGCGGCGAAGTCGCGATCGTGGTGCACTGGCATGAAGTCCCGGCTGGCGATTGCGCCGACGACCACCCTGGTGGTCGTGACGTCGATGGTGAGCTTCGGGAGTTGGTCCCCAACCTTCACTGTCCCGACATCGAGGGTCCGGGGTGCATCGGTCTGAACGGGTTCGGTCATGGGGTGTCCTCAGGTGTGAACGCCGGCAGTACGAGATCGCCATCGAAGGTCTCGAACGTCACTCGGACGGCCGAGCCGATGCGAACGTCGTCTGGGTCAACATCGATCAGATTCGCCACCAATCGGGTCCCCTCCTCGAGTTCCACGAGGCCGACGATGCTGGCGTCGGTCTGCCAAGGAAGCAGCGGGTGCCGTTGGACGCAGTAGCTGTAGAGGGTGCCTCGTCCGGATGCTTCGACGCTGTCCCACTCCAACGAGTGGCAAGTCGCGCACATCGGTCGGGGTGGGTGTCGAAGCTCGCCGCAGGCCGTACAACGTTGGATGAGCAGTTTGTGCTGCTGGATTCCGTCCCAGAAGAACTGCGTGTCCAAACTCGCTGAAGGCGACAACCGAACCGCCATCTCAGAATCCTTCCGGTCGGAACTTGAGCATTCGGAACCGCTGACGGCCCACGACCTCGTCGGGTCCGTCGTCGTCGCTGTCGACGGTGAAGGTGGTGACCCAGGTGACGAAGTGACCTGGACCGAGCCGCGTCCGCTTCTCGGGTGAGACCTCCTCGAGCACCGTCGTTGCCGATACTCGCTCACCGGGCCGCAGGTATCGCTCGATCTCGTACTCGGAGTTCGACGCGATCGGGGCGACGAAGCCGGCTTCATCGAGCATCGTCAGCACCTGCACCTCGGCCGCCTCGGACGGGACGCCACCGTTGTGCTGCATCTCGGTCAGGTCGGGGGTGCCCATGATCCAGGTCTGAAGCATCAGCGGTGGGGCGACGATGCCGCCGTGCACGCTCGACGCTGCGGCCACCGCATCGGTGTAGATCGGATTTCGGTCCTCGAACGCAGCTGCCCAGTGGCGAATCATCGGTTCGTTGACCGGGTCTGGTGCGTGGGCGACCCTGCCGACGCCGTCGACCGGGCGACCAACCAGCGCTTGCAGGCGGTCGAACAGCGTCTGCTGATCGGAGTCGGTGGATTCCGGATTGGTGGCGTCGTTCATCGTCGTGCTCGCAGTTCGGGGGTTACGCAGGTTGGAGCCCGCCGGACGCGATGCGACGTCCGAGGCGGTCGAGTTGGTGGCGCGCGGACCCCAACTCGTGCTCGAGCTGGGCGGCCCAGCGGTAGTAGCGGTGCAACGGGTAGTCGGTGTCGATGCCGATGCCGCCGTGGAGGTGCTGGCAGGCGAACGAGACCGACTGGCCCAACTCGGCGGTGAGGTACTTCGCGACGTTCACCTGCTCGGCTGCATCGCGTCCGGTCGACAGCCTCCACGCCGCCTCCCAGGTGACCATGCGCACCGCTTCGAGATGGATGTACGCGTCCGCCGCACGCTGGTGGACCGCCTGGAAACTGCCGATGGGGCGTTCGAACTGCACCCGTTCCGCCGTGTAGGCGGCAGTCATCTCGAGGGCCCGCTCCAGTACACCGAGTTGGATCATGCAGGCTGCAGCGGTTGCCCGCTCCACCACCCAGCGGATCGCCTCGTTCTCTCCGCCGCGGTCGAGGCGACCGGTGGGCTCGACGACATCGAGGCACACCTGCGCTCGCGGCTGGCCGTCGGGGGTGCGCTGCGTGGCGATGGTGACACCATCGGAGTTGGGGTCCACCCAGTACAGGCCGACGGCTCCGTCCGGGCCGGTCGCCGGCACCAGGATGTGACTGGCCTGCGCCGCGTAGGCGACGTTCGTCTTGGTCCCCGTCAGACGCACCGAAGCGCCTGATCCCTCGGCCCGGGTCGCGGGGGCGATCGGATCGCTCGATTCGGCGTCCTCGAGTGCCGCCGCCAGAATTCGACGGCCGGCGATGACGTCGTGCAGCCACTCGACTGATGCAGCGTCACCAAGCTCGTCGATCGCGAGACCGGCAACTGCGAGGGTCACGTGGGCTGGCACGATCGCGACGTGGCGACCCACCTCCTCGAGCAGGCGGCACACGGCGAGGAAGCCGAGCCCGGAACCGCCGTGTCGCTCGCTCACGCCAATGCCGAGCAGGTCGGCCTGCGCCATCTTCGCCCACGTCGCGTCGTCCCAGCTGTCGGGGACCGATTCGAGCTGGCGGAGGCGATCGGTGGTGACGAGGTCGCCGAGGATTGTGCGGGCGAGCTGGCCGACCTCTGCTTCCTCGACGCTGAACGAGAAGTCCACGGTCTCAGCCTTCCTTGTAGTGGGGGAGTCCGAGGCCCGCCATGGCGATGATGTCGCGCTGGATCTCGTTCGTGCCGCCGCCGAACGTCAGGATCATTCCGTTCAGGTACGCCGACCGGGCCCGTGCCTCGAGTGCCGCGCCAGGACTGTCGGGGTCGAGCAGGCCGGCGGTGCCGAGCACCTCGAGCAACGCGCGTGCCGCTTCGAGGTTGAACTCGCTGCCGAACACCTTGATGGCTGAGGACTCGGCCATGTCGGGCTTGCCCCGGTCGGCTGCCCAAGCCTGCTTCCAGTTCATCAGTCGTAAGGCCTGCGCCTTTGCGTGCACCCGAGCCAGGTTGTGCTGCACCCACGGAACCTCAATGACCGGTTGCCCGTCCATCGATGTCTCCTGCGCCCAAGCGGTGACGTCGCGGATGAGCCGCTGCGTTCGCCCGACGGTCATGAGCGAGATGCGCTCACGGTTGAGCTGACCGACGATCAGTGACCAGCCGCGGTTCTCGCCGCCGATGAGGTGGTCGGCGGGAACACGAACGTCGTCGTAGAAGGTGGCGTTCGTGGTGACGCCGCCGACGGTGTGCACTCGCTGGTAGGAGTAGCCCTCCGCCGTGGTGGGCACCATGAAGATGGAGAGTCCGGCGTGCTTGTCGACGGTTGCGTCGGTGCGAGCCGCGAGCCAGACGTAGTCGGCGTAGTTCGCCATGCTCGTCCACATCTTCTGACCGTTGATCACCCACTCGTCGCCGTCCCGAACCGCTCTCGTGGTCAGCGCGGCCAGGTCGGTACCGGCGTCAGGCTCGGAGTACCCGATCGCGAAGAACAGTTCGCCGGCCAGAATGACGTGGACCCCGTTCTCGTTGTCGGTTCAGGTCGCTTCGGTGTGTAGGTCTTGCATGTCTCGCCAGGTCGCGGCGACCTCGGCGGGTGTCCGGTAGGCCAGCCCCGAGTGGGGCCGGTGGTGGTATCGGTCGATGTAGTCGCTGATCTCCTCTCTGGCCTGGTCGAGGGTTTCCCACTCGGCTCTCCAGGCGCATCGCTTCTTGAACTGCCCGAACCAGGACTCGATGAACGCCTGGGACTCGGGGTCTCGGTAGCCGCCACGCCGATGCGTCACCCCACGCGCCGACAGGTGCTTGCGGAAGTCCCGCGAGGTGAACTGACTGCCGTTGTCCGTGCCCAACGTGAGCACCCCGGCCGGGACCGCCCGGGTGGTGATCGCGTGTTCGACGCAGCCGATCGCTTCCTGGGTCCGGGTCCGCAGGTCGACCCGCCAGCCGGTGACCTCGCGGGTGCAGCAGTCGACGATGACGTGCAGGTAGACCCAGCCGTGCTGCGCGGTCCAGACCTTGGTCATGTCCATGTGCCAGAGCTCATCAGGGCGGTGCACCCGGAAGAACCCGGGCCGGCGACGACGATCGAGACCACGGACAGGTTGCAACAGACGGTGTTCCCGCATGATCCGCTGGACGCGTTTGCGGTTCACCGCCTCGCCCAGCTCCCTCGATGCGATCGCAGCGACCATCCGGGTCCCGTCGGTCGGGTTCGCCTTCGCGACCTCGACGATCGCATCGTCACCCGGTCGGCCCCTCCCAGGGCCTGCCGAGACAGGCCGGCGGGAGACCGGCCGGTAGATCGCCTGACGGCTGATCGCAGCGACGCGTGCCACCGCAGCGGGCGAGTAGCCCTCTGCGGCCAACCTGCGGGCCTGGGCGACACGCTGAGTCACTCCCAGTCCCGCAAGAGTTTTCCCGCGATCTCCAACTCGTAGGTCTTGCGGCCCAACGCCCGCTCGAGCTGAGCAACCCGCTTGCGGACCTCGCTCAACTCGACATCACGAGGATCCTTGCCCCGGTCCCGAGACGTCGACAACGCCGCCTTCCCGCCCTCCAACAGCCGGTCCCGCCACTGGTAGTAGAGCGTCTCGGCGATCTCGTACTCACGACACACGTCGCGAACCGTCCGATCACCACGCAGCCCAGCCAGCACGATCTCGGCCTTCTGCTCAGGTGTGAAACTCCGGTACTTCTTCTTCTCGCTCATACCTCTCCTCGAGGTTCAGAGCGACCAGCATCCCCAAGCCATCCAGCTCAGGCAACCGTCAACGCGATCTCGGGGTCCGCGTCACTCGGCAACAACAGCACCACCAGCAGTTCTGTGCCGGTGGCGGTGACGGGCCTGTCCGGCGTCACCCAGATCGCTGCCGGAGGGAAGCACACGTGTGCGCTGGTGGCCGGCGGGCAGGCCCGCTGCTGGGGCGCCAACCTCTCCGGGCAGCTCGGCAACAACAGCTCCACCGGCAGCCCGGTGCCGGTGGCGGTGACCGGGTTGTCGGGCGCGAGCCAGATCGCTGCAGGGAGCGCTCACTCGTGCGCGCTCGTGGCGGGTGGTCAGGCCCGCTGTTGGGGAGGCAACGGTTTCGGACAGCTCGGTGTCGGCTCGATCGGTTCCACTGCGTTCCAACCCGTCCCGGTGGTCGGTGTGTCAGGCAGCACCCGACTCGTCGGGGGCGGCAACCACACGTGTGCGTTGGTTGCAGGTGGTCAGGCCCGTTGTTGGGGACTGAACTCCGACGGCCAGCTCGGGAGTGGTACGGGTGTGGACTCGGGCACGCCGACTGCGGTGGTCGGCCTCTCCGGTGCGACGCAGCTCGCTGCTGGCGGCTTTCACACGTGCGTGCTGGTGAGTGGCGGCCAGGCCCGCTGTTGGGGGAACAACACCGTCGGTCAGCTCGGCGTCGCTCCACCTGCTGGTAGTCCGGCACCTGTCACCGTGGTCTGATCGCCGCGCGTTCGGGGGGAGCGACTCGCCGACGGTTGGATCGATCAGCTCGGTGGCGCTGCAGCGCTCCGTGTGTCGGACGACCCGGAGTCCGCTGGTGATTGCCCTGCGATCCCCGCGACCACCATCGTGAGCAGGTCGTCGAACGACCGCTCGGCATCGTCGGCGAAGAGCATGTTGCGCAGCTCGAGGGACACGTGCCCGTGCACGGCGCTCCACACGAGCTGCGCCACGTCGGTCGGGCGTCCCTGGCGGAAGCGGCCCACGGCCTGTCCCGCGGCGACGCGACGCTCCAGGGCCTGGAAGGCCGCGACCGCGTGGAGCCGGTCGTCCATCGACGGTTCCCACCCGCCGGCCGCACGGTCGAACATGAGTGCGTAGCGGCCGGGGTGCCGCAGGGCCTCGGCCCGGTACCTGCGTCCGCTCTCGAGCAGCGCCTCGTGCGGGTCGTCGGCGGCGATCGAGTCGATGGCGGCGCGGAGTTCGGCGAATCCACGGACGAACAGTGCCGAGAGGATCCCGTCCTTCCCGCCGAGGTGGTTGTAGACGCCGGTGGGGGACACGTTCGCCAACTCGGCGACGCCACGGACGGTCAGAGCGTCCGGCCCGTTGCGGTCGAGCAGCCCGGCCGCAGCGGCGACCAGGCGTTCACCGACGTCGGCCGACGGGGTGCGGCGACGGGAGGTGGACGGCATGTGGAACAGTGTGCCACGATCAGTGTGTAACACTGTACCATTACTGAGGTACAACGTGACTTCACCTGTGGTCGGGTCCCGCCCGCCACCGGGGCGCAACGGGAGGACGCGTGAACGATCGACCAGCAACCACCGTCCGGCGTGACCGGGACGTGATCGACCCCGTCACGGGCCACCCTCGCCGCTGGCTGATCCTGCCGGTGCTCTGCCTCAGCCTGTTCCTGGTCGTGGTCGACAACACCATCGTCAACGTGGCGCTCCCGACGCTCAGTCGTGAGCTGTCGGCCTCGACCAGTCAGCTCCAGTGGATCGTCGACGCGTACAGCCTCGTGTTCGCATCGCTGCTGCTGGTCTTCGGCAACCTGGGCGACCGGTTCGGCCGGAAGGGCATGCTGCAACTCGGGTTGGTGCTCTTCGCCGGCACCTCGGTCGTGGCTGCCTTCGCCTCGACCGCCGGCGGCCTGATCGCAGCGCGCGCCGCCATGGGCATCGGCGCGGCGATGGTCTTCCCGGCCACGCTGGCGGTCCTGACCAACGTCTTCGTCGACCCGACCGAGCGGGCGAAGGCGATCGGCGTCTGGTCGGCGGTGTCAGGCCTGGCCGTGGCGCTCGGCCCACTGACCGGGGGGTGGCTGCTCGAGCACTTCTGGTGGGGGGCGATCTTCCTGGTCAACCTGCCGGTGGTCGCCGTGGCGCTCGTGGCCGGTTGGCAGCTCCTGCCCCGCACCAGGGACCCGGACGCCGGTCGGCTCGATCCCGTCGGGTTGGTGCTGTCGGTCGCCGCCATCGTCCTGCTGGTGTTCACCGTGATCGAGGCACCGCACTTCGGGTGGACGTCGGCCCGCACCCTCGGGGGGTTCGTGGTCACGGTGGTGCTGCTGGCGGCGTTCGTGATCTGGGAGCTCCGCCGGGACCACCCGATGCTCGACGTCCGGGTGTTCCGCAACGCCAGGTTCTCGGCTGCGAGCACGTCGGTGGCGGTCGCATTCTTCGGGCTCTTCGGGTTCATCTTCCTGATCACCCAGTACTTCCAGTTCGTCCTGGGCTACTCGACCCTCTCCGCCGGGATCCACACGCTCCCGTTCGCGATCGCGGCGGGGGTGATGGCGCCGTTCGCGGCGCGGCTGGCGCTCCGGTTCGGTACCAAGGTGGTGGTCGCCGGCGGCCTGCTGTCGATGTCGGCCGGGTTCTGGGTCGCATCCACCTTCACGGCGACGACGGCCTACTGGGGACCGGTCATCGTCGGCATCGTGCTCATCGCCGCCGGGCTCACCGCCACCACGGCGCCGGCAACCGAGTCGATCCTCGGGTCGCTCCCCAAGGAGAAGGCCGGCGTCGGCTCCGCGATGAACGACACGACCAGAGAGCTCGGGGGCACCCTCGGAGTCGCAGTCGTCGGCTCCGTGTTCAGTTCGGTCTACGGGCCGAGGCTCGTGGAGCTCCTGAGGGGCCTGCCCATCCCGCCCGATGCACTCGATGCCGCGCGCGGGTCGGTCCAGGCGGCGGCCGTGGTCGCCGAGCGCGCGCCCGAGGGGGCGCGGCCGGTGATCCTCGACGCCGCCGTGTCCTCGTTCGTCGACGGCCTCCAGACGGGGAGCCGGGTCTTGGCGATCGCCACGCTGCTCGGCGCAGTCGTCGCTGCGGTCTTCCTGCCGTCGCGTGCCGGCACACCGCCGACCGACCCAGCCTGACCACGGTGCGGCCGACCAGGTGAACGTCCTCAGAACGGGACGATGGTGGCGAGCAGGCCGCTCCCGTCCGAGCGGCCTCCCACGGTTCGGCAGAACTCCACGGCATCCAGGGAGAGGTGCTCACCACCGTCGCCCTGGGTGAAGGTGCCACCGACCGGCCCGGTCAGCTCCAGGGTGACGGGTCGACCGTGGCGTCGGGCCCACTCGGCGGCGACGTCGGCGATGATCCGGCCGTCGTGCTCGGGGGTGAGCACGAGGTCGCGCCCGGTGGCCCGGCTGGCGTCGACCCGGTGCATCCACAGGTCCCGCAGGTAGATCGTGTCGATCAGGTAGCCGAGCTTCCAGCGTTCCACGACCGGGCCGTCGATCTGCACGCTGATCCCGTTCCTCAGGAGCCCGGGCAACGACGTGCGCTTCGCCACCGTCCTCGGTGCCACCTCTCGCAGCCGCTCGAGCGTCTGGGCCGGCGAGAGGTGCTCCCGTTCAGCCACCTGGACGGCGGAGAGACCGGCCTCGAGCGGACCGCCGTTCCGCTTCTGGTGTGCCCGAGCGGCGCGCATCTGGTGGAGGTTCTCACGAATCGTGACGGACGCCTCGCAGGCGCCGAGGACGTGCAGGTACATGTGGTGGACGTCCCACGCCGGGCACTCGGTCTGTGCGCCCCAGTCGTCGTCGTCGAGGGACTCGAGCAGCGTGATGGTGCGTTCGAGCTCGGTGGCCTGGAGTGCCATCGCCTCGGCGTGGTCCAGTCCGGTCGAGTGGGTCGTGTCGGTGGTGTGCATGGTGGTCCTTCCTGTGGTGTGCTGAGCCTGTGGTGTGCTGAGTGTTCGGTTGGACTCCTCCGAGTCCGGGGCGGTCTGTTCAGGGTTGGGAGGTCCCCAGGGTCTCGGCGAGGAGCATCTCGACGACCCGCGGCACCTGGTCCCGCCACCGGGTCCCTCCGGGATCGTTGGCGAGTTGCTGGGACACCATGCCGGTGAGCGCTGCGGTCCACAGATCCAGGTCGGCGTCGGACACCTGGGGGAATCGTCGGAGACCGCCGACGGTGCGGTCGTACGCCTCGACCGCGACGCGGTAGCTCTCCGGTGACGGCTCGAAGCCGGGGATGGTCCGCAGGAACAGCAGCTGGTGCCGGGCGGGTTCGGCGACGCAGAAGTCGAAGAAGCGCAGCGCAGCCTCGTGGGCGAAGGCCACGAGGGTCTCCTCGGTGGTGTCCTCGGGCAGCTCCGGACTCCCGAGCAGCATCTGTTGGTAGCCCTGGCGGAACATCGCGTCGTAGATCTCGTGCTTGGAGCCGAAGTACGAGTAGAGGGACGGTGCCCGCATGCCGACCTGAGCAGCGAGATCCCGGAGGGAGAGTCCGGTCAGGCCGTCCCGACGCACGATCTGCCACGCGGCGTCGAGGATCTCGGCGCGTGTCGCGTCGTGACGTCGAGCTCGCCGGCTCTCGCTCGGTGCTGTCGGACTGTCCGTTCCGGACGGGGAGGATCCCGTCGTCACGGTCGCTCCACCGACGCGTAGGCGGCCGCCAGGCCGCGCAGCTCCGCGGCCCCGTCCCCCCGGAAGGAGGAGCCGTGCATCACGGCGATGGTCGACGGTTCCAGCGCCGCGAGCCGCTCGAGCGTCGGTTGGAGACCGGTCGTGAGTCCGGTGGCACTGAAGAGCTCCTCTGCTGCGACGGCCGCGGGGACGAGGCTGGAGTCGACCACCGCCGGACCGCCCCCGAGCTGGGTGAACAGGTCGCCGCTGAACAGGGTGCTCGTCGTCTGGTCGAACCAGAGTCCCGACTCCCACCCGTGTGGGACGTGTGGGGTCGGCAGGTAGCGGAGTCGGTGGCTCCCCAGGTCGAGGACCTCGTCGTCGGCGACGGCGTGCGGGGGGCGGTCGCACAGATCGGTCAACGACACCAGACACGCGGTGAGCCCGTGCACGACCTGGGCCGCCGGGGCTGCGGCGAGCAGCAGGTTCATGGATCCGCACTCGTCGGCCTCGATGTGACCGAACGAGATCCACCGGAGACGGTCGAGTCCGACGAGGCGGTCGATCGCCTCGGACACGGCGGGGAACAACTCGCGGGTCCCGGTGTGGAACAGGAACGGTTGCTCGTCCCGAATGAGGAACTGGTTGAAGGTGAACCCTCCGGGGACGCCGGTCTCGACCAACGTCGAGATGCGGAACGTCTCCTCGGCGATCTCGTCGATCATCGTCTCCACTGCCTGACCTCCGTGTTTCTACTTATGTACGGAAATCCTAACGCTGTTCGGGCCTGGTGTCAAGGATGGAGCGCAGCCGATTGGAGTCGGGTGGGATGCGGCCGTCCGGTCGTCAGCGGCGGCGGGCCATGAGCAGGCCGTCACCGACGTTGAGCAGCACGGCGTCGACGCGAGGGTCCGCTGCGACGTGGGCGTTGACCGACCGGATCGCCACGACGTCGGGGTTGGTCGAGCCGCCGACGACCTCGCCGAAGAACAGCGAGTTGTCGAACACGATCACGCCCCCGGGACGGAGCATCGGGAGCAGCAGGTCGTAGTACGTCCGGTACCCGGCCTTGTCGGCGTCGATGAACGCCAGGTCGATGGGTCCACCGGGGTCGAACGCTGCGAGCGTCTCGGCGGCCGGACCGATCACGACGTCGATCCGGTCGGCGACACCTGCTGCCTCCCAGTAGGGGCGACCGACCGAGACGTACTCGTCGTTCACGTCGAAGCAGGTGAGCCGGCCGTCGTCGGTCAGGCCGTCTGCGATGCAGAGCGCAGACAGTCCGGTGAACGTCCCGACCTCGACGGCACGCCGTGCGCCGACCAGTCGAGCCAGCCACGTCAGGAAGGGCCCCTGTTCCTCGGCGACCTGCATGATCGACAGGTCGCCCATCGCGTCACGGGTCGCCCGGATCAGTTGTCCGACCGCGGGGTGCCCGGGCACCGAGTGGGCGACCAGGTACGAACGTAGTTCGGCGGTGACCGCCACTCCCTTGGATCGTGCGTCAGCCACGGTCGCTCCTCTCTGTGGGGTCACCGACAGTAGGTCGCGATGGGACGAGGTGACGTGTCGTGGGACCGTCTCGGTAGCGTGGAACCGTGGCAGGGGCACTCCGGCCTTCATCGGTGCCGGACGGTGACGTCGTGGCGGGCATCCAACGGCTGCTCGCGTTCCAGACCGTGCTCGACGGGATCTTCGAGCGGTTCGTCGGGTTGGACGGCGAGGGGTTCGACGACGCGATCGATCGGGCGCTCGAGGACATCGGCCGGTTCGTCGGCTCGGATCGGGCCTACGTCGTCAGCTACGACGCCGACGCGCAGCTCACCTGGATGACGCACGAGTGGTGCGCGCCCGGGGTCGAGCCCTCGTTCGACGACGAGCAGGGCCGATCGTTCGCGGAGGCGCCCATGCAGCAGGCCCGGCTCGAACGGTTCGAGGTCAACGAGATCCGCGACGTCGGCAGCCTGCGTGGCGAGTGGGTCCGGGATCGGGAGTACCTCGAGCAGCAGGGCATCGCTGCGATCCTGGAGGTGCCGCTCGTCCGCAACGACGAACTGGTGGGGGTCATCGGACTCGACTCCACCGCTGCCGCGATCCCCTGGACGGCAGAGGACGTCACTGTGCTGCGTGCCGTGGCCGCACTCTTCGCCCAGGTGGCTGAACGCCGACTCGCCGACGGCGCGTTGGCGGTCGCCGGCGACCAGCTGCGGACCACGGTCGAGGCGCTCCGCCGGGCCGAGGCACGATTCGTGACCCTCGTGGACCGGTTGCCGGTCGGGGTCGCCCGGGTGGACGTCGGCGGAACGGTCGTCCTGTCCAATCGCGCGTTGTCCGAGGACCCGGTGACCACGTCCGAGCTGGACCGGGTCGCTGGACACGGGCCGCTCGCCGACGCGGTCGCTGCCACGCTCGCCGACGGAACGGCGCGGGACGTCGAGTTCTCGGCGGAACACGGCGACCAGCTGGTCTGGCGGGACGCCTCGGTCCAGCCGGAGATCGTCGACGGCGAGGTCGTCTCGGTGCTCGTCGTCGTCGACGACACGACCGAGCGGCACGAGCACGAGGCCGAGCTTGTCCGGGCGGCGACGCACGACGCGCTGACCGGCCTGCCCAACCGGACCATGGTCGCCATGCTCCTCGAGCGGGCCGCGTCCACGATCGGGCGCACCGTGGAGTCGCTCGCCTTCCTGTTCGTCGACCTCGACGAGTTCAAGATGGTGAACGACTCCCTGGGGCACGACATCGGCGACGACGTGCTCGTGGCCGTGGCGGACCGGTTCCGTTCGGTCGTCCCACCGACGGCAACCGTGGCCCGTCTCGGTGGCGACGAGTTCGCAGTCCTGCTCGAGGACCACGACGAGGTCGAGGCGTCTGCGGTGGCCGCCCGGTTGCTCGGTGCGCTCGCTGCGCCGGTCGTGCTCGGTGACGCCGAGTTCCGGACCTCGGCGGCGGTCGGCGTCGCGGTGGCGACGTCGGTGGACCAGATCGGCGACCTGATGCGCAGCGCCGACGTTGCAATGTACCGGGCCAAGCGGGCGGGTCGGGGCCGGGTCGAGGTGCACGACCTCAGCCTGAGCCAGTCGGTGGCCGCGGAGCTCGAACTCGACCAGCGACTCCGCCGGGCGGTCGAGGCTGATGAGTTCCACGTGGCCTACCAGCCCGTCGTCGACCTGTCGTCGGGCCGGCTCATCGGCGCCGAGGCGCTGGTCCGGTGGCGCCCCGGTGGCGGCGCCGAGGTCTCGGCCGCCGAGTTCATCCCGCTGGCGGAGCGGAACGGTACGGTGCTCGCCATCGGCCGGTCGGTGCTGCGCACGGCCTGTGCGACTGTGGCGCAGTGGATCGCCGACGGCACCGTGGGTGGCGACTTCGTCCTGGCGGTGAACCTCTCGGCCCGGCAGCTCGACGACCCGAGATGCCTGAGCGACGTGCTCGAGGTCATGGGCACGACCTCGATCCCGCCGGGCAACCTCTGTCTCGAGGTGACCGAGACCGCTGCCCTGTCGGACGTCGACCGGGCCGACGGCCTGCTCGCCGATCTCCGACGTGCTGGTGTCCGGGTTGCGCTGGACGACTTCGGAACGGGGTACGGATCGCTCCAGCTCGTCCAGCAGCTCCCCCTCGACCAGCTCAAGATCGACCGGACCTTCGTCAGCCGGCTGCCCGCCGACCGGACCGCAGCGGCGCTGGTCCGTGCCGTGGTCGAACTCGCCCGGACGCTCGATCTCGAGGTCATCGCCGAGGGCATCGAGGACGAGGAGCAGCGTGCTGCGGTGCTGGCTCTCGGCTGCACCGCAGCACAGGGCTTCCTGCTGGGTCGACCGGTCGAGGCCGACGCCTTCCGGCGAGCGGCGACCGGGGCCTGACCCGCCTGACGGTCGCCGGGCTGCAGAGTTCGGTCGCCCCGGTCGGCCGTTCCCCTGTCAGGCCGCGCTGGGACAGAGGTGGCTCAGCATGAATCCCCGCGGGGTGCTGCCCGAGTAGGTCGCGAACGACCCGTCCACCTGGAGGTCGGAGAGCTGGTTGCCGGCCGGCACGGCGACGAACACGTTGTCGGACTGCGTCCCGTTGCGGATGATCTGCTCGCTGCCGAACGACACGATGGTTCCGGCCAGGTTGAGCGTGATCGAGGTGAACGACGACGAACCGTTGTTGGGTGCCAGCACGAAGTGCCAGTAGGGGCCGCCGGTCGCCGGACAGTCGGACTCCACCGGGGCGGTCGAGTTCTTCAGCGAGATCCGAGGGCCGCTCGGGACGGTCGTGGTGGTCACCACGGTGGTGGTCGTCGGCCCGGGAACCGTGGTCGTGGACTCGGGCACGGTCGTCGTGGTCGTCTCGGGTGCGGTCGTCGTGGTGGTCGTCTCCGGCACGGTGGTGGTCGTCTCGGGTGCGGTCGTCGTGGTGGTCGTCTCCGGCACGGTGGTGGTGGACTCCGGAACCGTCGTGGTCGACGGGACGGTGGTGGTCGTGGCCCCCGTGCCGCACCGGGCGGTGTTGCCCCAGTACTGGAGCGCCGTCGCGATGTCGCCGGGGAAGAGCAGCGGCGGTGCCGTCAGCGGGTTGATCGTCGCCGGTGCGGGTCCGGTGATCACGTCGAACTGGGCCGGCGGGCACCCCTTGGTGAAGCGGACGATGGTCGTGCCCGGCTCCTGGAGGGAGAACCGCTGGATCGTGGCGAGCGACTGCGGCCAGGCCACGCCCCTGCCGGGCATGGCGTAGATGGCGGCGGCCGCGTCGACAGGGTCGCAGAGCGGTTCCGTCAGGTCGATCGTCACCGTGAAGTCGATGGACGTGTCGGACACCTGGCGGGTCAGCGCTCCGGCGGTGAGCGCGGCGTTGATCGTCCGGCACGGACCGGTCTCACCCGAGAGGACCTGGGTGACGCTGACGGTGTTCGGCGTCTCGGTGGTCGGCACCGATGACGGCGCCGTGCACCCGGCGAAGGTCACGGCTGCCGCTGCGATGAGAGCGGTCAACCGGAGGCGGGCCGCGGTGCGGGAATGGGCGGTCGTGCTGGGGGGCATGCGGAGTGGCTCCTCGTCGTCAGGCGGGTTGGGGGGCGACTGATCGGAAGGTACGGGTACCACCCACCGTCGTCAACTTTGCTACGGAGAGCGGTCACTCGTTCACCTGCAGCGAGAGTCCCGAGGGGCACGCGGACCTCCGACTGGACGGGGAGTGCGCGCGATATTCGTCCGGTCCGCTCTGGTCGAGGAGATCAATCGCGGTTGCTGTGTCGTCATCCGCGATGTGCGAACGACTCGGAGACGCTCGAGGAGGACGCCTGGCTGGGTGCTGCGGCGCAGGTCCGGCCGGCCGGTCCGGTCGCCGAGCGCCTGGTCTGAGCTGCGCCCGGGTACCGGCGCTCCCTGGGAGACCACCTCCGGGATCCACGGTGTGCGTGTGGGGAATCCGATTGCGTAGATTCTCCGGGCGCACCCGGATCCGGGTGCCTGACGAGGAGGACCCATGGCAGCTGACCCGACTCCGATCACCGTGGCCCGTGGCGACGGCATCGGGCCCGAGATCATGGACGCGACCCTGCGGATCCTCGAGGCCGGTGGCGCTCGGCTCGACATCCACGAGATCCAGATCGGTGAGGCCGTCTACTCCGCCGGCAACTCCGCCGGCATCAGCGCCGAGGCCCTCGACTCGCTCCGCCAGACCAAGGTGTTCCTCAAGGCGCCGATCACCACACCGCAGGGCGGCGGCTTCAAGAGCCTCAACGTGACGGTGCGCAAGACCTTCGGGCTCTACGCCAACATCCGACCGTGCGTGTCGTACTCGCCGTTCATCTCGACCAAGCACCCGGGCATGGACGTCGTGATCATCCGGGAGAACGAGGAGGACCTCTACGCCGGGATCGAGCACCAGCAGACCGATGAGGTCGTCCAGTGCCTCAAGCTCATCTCGCGCCCGGGCTGTGAGCGCATCATCCGGTACGCGTTCGAGTACGCCAAGGTGCACGGGCGGTCCAAGGTGACGGCGTTCACCAAGGACAACATCATGAAGCTGACCGACGGCCTGTTCCACAAGGTCTTCGACGAGGTCGCTCCCGAGTACCCCGACATCGAGGCCGAGCACTGGATCGTCGACATCGGCGCAGCGAAGCTCGCCGACGACCCGGCCTCGTTCGACGTGGTGGTGCTGCCCAACCTGTACGGGGACATCCTCTCCGACGTCGCCGCCCAGATCGCCGGTTCGGTCGGTCTGGCCGGCAGTGCCAACATCGGCGCCGAGCTCGCCATGTTCGAGGCGATCCATGGCTCCGCCCCGCGCCGGGCCGGCCAGAACCTGGCCAACCCCTCGGGGTTGTTCCTCGGTGCGGTGCAGATGCTCGTCCACATCGGCCAGGGCGACGTCGCCACGACAGTCCACAACGCCTGGCTGAAGACCATCGA
>CAINRS010000039.1 GCA_903852755.1 uncultured Actinomycetes bacterium
CCGAAACCGGGGCCGGGGCGACCGGGGCCGGGGCGATCGGCCACGCGGCGACCGTCCTGAGCGTTCCGGTCGGGGTGGAGACGGCGACCGCCGGCAGCGCCCGCCGAGGGAGCCCCTCCCCGAGCGTCCTCGTCCCAAGCGGATCCGTCCCGGTCGGACCAACCGTGACGCGCTGCTCGGGGGACTCGACGAGGCCGAGCGGCCCGTCGCCGAACAGCTGCTGCGTGGCGGGCTCCCGGCGGTTCGCGCCGCGGTCGAGGAGGAGAACGTCAGGGCCCGCTCGGAGGGCCGACCCGAGATGCCGGCCCAGCAGGTGGTCGCGATGGCGGAACGCCTGCTCCCCCGCACACGCGACGCCGAGTGGCGGGACCGGGCCGAGGCTGCGCTCCGGATCATCGACGAGGTCGACCTGCGGGACCTGCGATCGGTCGTCGTCGCCGGAGAGAGCTCGGCCCGCGACGAACAGTCCCGAGCGCTCCTCGGCGACCTTCGGAGTGGTCTCGACCGGCGCCTCGTCGCCGACGAGCGGCAGTGGGTCGCCGACGTGGCCGCCGAGGTCGGCGCCGGGCGGTTCGTGCGCGCGCTGCGCCTGAGCTCACGCTCCCCGAAGGCCGGGATGCCCGTTCCCGCGGAGCTCGCCGACCGGCTCGTCCAGTCGGTGAACGAGGGCCTGAACGAGCGCACCGGCCAGGAGCTGTGGGTGGCCGCGCTCGACGCGCTCGCCAGCTCCCCGCTGCGCGGTCGGGTGCAGGTGACGAGCCGGCCCGCACAACCCGGTGAGGAGCTCCTCGAGGCGGTCCGACGGGTCGCCGACCTGTTGCCCTCCGTGGCGGCCCTCTTCGGCGTCGACCCGTCCGAGGCCGCAGCGGCCCGGAAGCGTCGACCGCGCGGTCCGCGCACCGCTGCAGCCGGAGCAGGACCACAGCGGCGCGACCGGCCGAACCGGGGGCCCGCCTCCGCCCGGCCGCAGGAACCGGCCCGCACGGCGGGTACGACCGCCCCGGATCCGGTGGAGCAGGAACCGGAACTCGGAGCGGGCGATTCCGAAGCGGCCGCCGAGCCGGGCGATTCCGAGGCGCCGGCCGTGTCATCCGATGTCGGCGTCCGCGACACCGATGCTGTCGATACCGCCGATGCTGTCGATACCGCCGATGCCGTCGAAGGGTCAGCCGAGCAGGTCGACTAGGTCGAGCGGCCGCTCCGCCACGACGCCGGACGGTCGGGCCTCGGCGGTCCGGGGGTTCCACCCGGCCCACACGAAGGGGCAGCCGACGCCCGCCGCCACCGCCTCGTCACCGGTGGTGTCACCCACCATGAGGACCCGGGTGGCGTCGAGCCCGAGCTGGTCGAGCACCGGCCCTAGGTGCTTGTGCTCCCAGTCGAAGTCGTCGGCGAAACAGGCAACCTCGGGTTGCCAGCCGAGCCGGGCGAACTCCGCCCGTGCCGAGTCCGGGTGCTTGTTGGAACACACGGCCCAGCGCCCGAGCCGACCGAGCAGCTCCTCGACCCCGGGGAACGGCTGCGCCAACGTCGTGTCGTACGCGGCCTCGTAGGCGTCGACGGTGATCCCCAGCCGTTCGGCCTCGGCGGCGACGGCGTGCCCGTAGGTGACGTCCTCGAGGGGCACACCCAGCTCGACGAACGCTGCGAGCAGCGCTGCGTCGGAGTCGAGCAGCGTTCCGTCGAGGTCGAACACGACAACCTCGATCCGGTCGCTCCACCCGATCCGACCGCTCCGGGCTGCGGGTCCGTCCACGGTCCGGCACTCTAGGTCGGCTTGCCCGCCCGGGCCGCACCCCCACTAGGGTCCGTGACCGTGACCGTGACCTACGAACTCCGGGGCAACGTCGGCATCATCACGATCGACCGGCCGGACGCCCGCAACGCTGTGAACCGGGACGTGGCCGAGGGGATCGAGGCGGCGATCGACGAACTCGAGTCGTCCGACGACGCCTGGGTCGGCATCCTCACCGGCGCCCGGACCGAGAAGGGCTACATCTTCTGCGCCGGTGCCGACCTGAAGCAGATCGCCGTCGACCCCGGCGGCATGACGACGGCACGCGGGGGCTTCGCCGGGTTCGTCAAGCGGGAGCGCACCAAGCCGGTGATCGCCGCAGTGGACGGCCCGGCGCTCGCAGGTGGGACCGAACTCGTGCTCGCTGCGGACCTGGTGGTCGCGTCCGAGACGGCGGTGTTCGGGATCCCCGAGGTGAAGCGCAACCTCGTTGCGGCGGCGGGCGGCCTGTTCCGACTCCCGCGCAAGGTCCCGCGCAACGTCGCCATGGAGCTCGCGCTCACCGGTCGCCTCGACTTCCCCGCCGAGCGTGCCTACCACTTCGGTCTGGTCAACCGACTCTGCGCCGAGGGTGCCGCGCTCGACACGGCCCTCGAGCTCGCCGCCGAGATCACCGCCAACGCTCCCCTCGCCGTCCGCGAGAGCCGCGCCATCATGCTCGCTGCGACCGACGCCGACGACGAGGTCGGCTGGCAGCTCTCCGACGCCGGCATCGCGGCCATGGGCGCCACCGAGGACTTCATCGAGGGCATCACGGCGTTCGCCGAGAAGCGTGACCCCCAGTGGAAGGGTCGCTGACGCCACACCGGCACCACGACCCCGGGTGAGACCGAACTTCTCCCGGGGCCTCACGCGAGCGTGTCGATGACACCGTGCTCGGCGAGGAACTCCGCGAGCCCGTCCACGAGTCGCAGGTCCGGAACCGACGACAGCGGGACCCACGCTGCCTCGACCGCGTCGTCGCCCGCCACGGGCGTGTCGTCCCGGTCGACGACGACCACGAAGTCGAGCACCACGTGGTGGTGGTCCGGACCGAGCCCCTCCACCCAGCCGAGGAACGGCCCGCACACCCCCTCGAGGCCGGTCTCCTCGGCCACCTCGCGCACGACCGCCTCGGCCAGGGTCTCGCCTCGTTCGACCCGGCCGCCCGGTACCGACCACTCCCCCGCCGCCGGGCCGTGACCCCGGCGCACCATGAGCAGGTGTCCGTCGGCGACGGCGACCGCCCCGACGCAGACCTCCGGACGGTCGCTCACGGCGGTGGTCCGAGCGGGCCCCGCGCCACGATCAGGTGGGCGACGAGACCGTGTGCCTCGAGGAAGTTCTTCGTCGCCCGGTCCCCGGGCAGGGCGGGGGCCTCGATCGACTCGAGACCGAGCGCGGTCGCCCACGTCCTGGCCTCGACGAGCAGCTGGTGACCCACGCCCACCCCACGCAGCTCGGGATCGGTCACGAGGACCTCGAGCCGGCACGTCCCGCCACCTGCACGCCCCGGCGCTGCGACCGCCACCACCTCGCCGGCGACGACGGAGCCGATCTCGGCGACGAGGTGCAGGACCTCACCGCTGCGGTGGTGGTCGATCGCCGCCACGGTGGCGAGGAGTTCGGAGCTCCCGCGGTGGACCGCGAGGTCCGCTGCCGCACGGGAGCGGAGGTCGGAGAGCTCGTCGAGGTCCGCCCCGGTCGCCGGCCGCACCCGGACGCTGAGTCCGTCGATCCCGGCCACCGTTGGATCGCCGTTCGGTTCAGGCACCAGAGTCGAGCAGCTGCCCGACACGGTGCAGGATGGTCTGCCGGTTGCGGTGGTGTCGTTCGTAGCGGCCGACCAGCTCGAGCTCGGCCACCGACAGGGAGCCGAGTCGGGGGACGACCTGGGACGCGGCCAGGGCGTCGTAGTCCTCGAGCGGTAGCTCCGCGGCGCTCGGCGCCGGGCCGTCGACGGGCGGAGGCGCTGTGGGGGTCACCGTTTGCGGGGCGGCGGTGGGGTGCGGGCCGGACCCCACGGGCCAGTCCTCGGCGACCACGTCGACCACCGTGAGCTGGACGTGTTCCTGCCGCGCCGGCGCAGGTGCCGTCGGGGCCGGGGGCAGGCGCCGGCACACGACGATCGTGGCGAGGTTCCTCGCCACGTCGACCTGTCGACGGGTTCTGGTCAGGAGCCTCGGGACCGCAGTGGCGAACTCGTCGACCACCGCAGCGACCACGCCACCGTCCTCCGACACGCTCACCCCTTCGTGGACCTGCCGCTCGACCGCTTGGAGGCCGAGGCCTTGGACGCCGGTGCCCGCTTGGACGCCGAAGCCTTCGAGGCCGGTGCCTTGGACGCAGGTGCTCGCTTCGCAGGTGCCCCCTTCGCCGAGCGACCGGCCGTGCCCCTCGCGGACGAGCCGGCCGGGGCCTTCCGACGACCCGCCGGTGCACCGGGCTGGTTCGTCGACGACCGCCTGCCGGCGGCCGGTCGGCTCGTGAGCTGCTCGAGGTGGGTGATCCCGGAGCACGGGTCGTACCCCTCCGGGCACCGGTACTGCCCGGCACGACCGAACTGCCGCGGGTGCACGATCAGGAAACAGGTCTGGCAGGTGAACTCGTCGCCCGACCGCGGCGCGACCTGCTCGCCGGGATCGGCGACCGGCTCCTCGACGACGTCCTCCTCGTCCTCGTCGTCGCCCGAGGCGATCCGGTCCTTCAGGATGGTGTCGAGATCGGCCTCGACGTCGTCGTCGCCGAGGTCGTCGTCGTCGTCCTCGCCGTCCTCGGCGCGCTTGCGCCGCGCCGTCGGCACCACGTCGGCGTCGTCCTCGTCGCCGGACTCGACCTCGCCGTCGATGTCGCCGTCGACCTCACCGTCGAGCTCGGCATCGAGGTCCTCGTCCAGCTCGCCGTCGAGGTCCTCGTCCAGCTCGCCATCGAGGTCGGGCGCGAGTTCGTCGAAGTCGTCGCTGTCGTCGGACATGTCGCTCCGACCCGTCCCGCCGGGACCTTCCCGGAGCGTGGGTCGGGCGCATCATAACCACGCCGACGGGCGACGCGGTCACCCCCGCCCACGACGGGACTCAGGTCTCTCCGACGGCCGATCGCCGGGACTCCGCCCGCCGCTCCGCCCCGAGGCGCTCGAGGTCCGCCCCGCCGGAATGGTCGACGAACGTCATCATCTCCGCCACGGCCCGGTGCCCGGCCTGCTCGGCGATCAGCCGGTGCATCGCCTGACCCACCGCACGGTAGCTGGGGTGTCCCTGTACCGAGGTCCGGAGCTCGATGAGGTGCATCGCCTCACGGGCGTTGAACTGCATGACGTACCGGACCCGGTACGCCAGCGACACGGCGTAGGCGGCCCGGTCCGGGAACTGCTCGGACAGGGTCTCCCAGAGGTCGTGCGACAACTGCATCGCCTCGTCGTACCGCCCGGTGAGCCCTGCTTCGTCGACCGACCTGGGTCGGGTGTAGCCGTGCCGGGGCGTGAGCTCCTGCCACTCGATCGTCGCCATGCGGTGACGCTGCAGGTCCCGGAACGCTCCGTAGTCGGACACCACGTCGAAGCGGTAGTCCGATCGTTCGAGCGCGCGTCCGGGCTTGTGGCGACGGTTGCTGCGATCACCGACGTAGGCCCGGATCACTGCCAGGCGGTCCTCCACACCCATGCGCCGGACCCGCTCCAGGATCTGTGACTCCGGGAGGCTCGTGAACGGGTAGAGCATCGCGGCGACCATCTTGACCTCGCCGTCCGGGTCGAAGTCGACCAGCTCCACCGACGACTCGATCGTGGCCGCACCGGTGTCACCGCTCAGCACGTCGTACGCCGCCGCCTCCATCGCGTTGCGGTTGGCAGCGAGGTACTCGCTCCACGCGCCGCCCCGGTCGGGCAGGTCGACCCGCTTGAGGAAGCTCGGGATCACCTTCCGGAGTTCGGCGAGCATGAGGTCGGCGTAGGTTCGGGCCTCGGGCAGCGGGAGCGACCGCATCCTGAGGAGCAGCGCCTCGTAGGCCTGACCGGAGCCGTAGATGCCGACGTTGGACAGCGCCGCGGCGGGGAGCAGGCCGCGAGTCGCGTCGAACGCCTTGGCCCGGATGGCCTGGCGGTGGACGAAGTCGGAGTCGCCCTCGGCCTTGGGGAACCGCTCCCTGAAGTGGTCCTGGATCTCGCGGGTCAGCTCCGAGTACGTGTCGAAGAGGCGGTCCATGTCACCGACGTACCGGGCACCCAGGCTCGATGCGAGCAGCTCCGGGTCACGGAAGTACCGGTACCGACCGCCGAGTCGCTCGTCGTAGGGGATGTAACGGGTGCTCTGCTCGAGGTACGACATCAGCCGACCCCACTCGAGGACCTTCGTGAGCAGGTTGGAGGCCTGCTCACAGGCGAGGTGCACCCCGCCGAGCTGCGCGACGCTGTCGTCCCCGTACTCGAAGAAGACCCGGTCGTAGAGCGCCTCGGCGCGCTCGAGGCCGATGGTCGCATCGATCGTCTCGTCCCCCGTGGTGTCGAGCTCCCCGACGAACTCGTCGAGGAACAGGCGACGGAGGGACTTGGACGACCTGGAGTACCTGGCGAAGAGTGCCCCCTTGACGACCTCGGGCAGGTTCACGAGCGCGAACACCGGCCCGTCCAGGTTCGTGAAGTACCGACGCAGGATCGTCTGCTCGTCGGCATCGAAGGACTCGCTGACGTACGTGGGGAGCGGTCCGGCCATCGAGGGGGAGACTAGATCGGCGCCGGGCCGCGATCAGCGATCTCTGGTCCAGCGGTCCACCGCCGTGGCCGCGAGCAGGACCGCACCGTCGACGGCGGCCCGGTCACCCGCCGCCGAGCGGGCGGCGGTGGCGAAGTCCGGCGTGTGGATCGGGACCCCCCTGGGGGCCACGGCGACCATGGGGTGGATCGACGGGACCCGCCGGCTCACGTTGCCCATGTCGGTCGAGCCGACGATCGGACCGTCGATGGCCGGGTCCTCGAGTTCCCGCCCGAGGTCCGCAGCGTGCTGTGCGAACCGGTCGAGCAGCCAGTCGTCGTGCACCATCTCGTCGTAGGCCGGGTCCACCCACTCCAGGTCGACCTCACACCCCGTGGCCAGAGCACCGGCCTCCAGGCAGGATGCGACCCGGGGCTCGAGCTCGTCCAGGCTGCTCCGGGTCCCGGATCGCACGTACCAGTGCGTCGAGGCCCGGTCCGGGACGATGTTCGGCTTGCTCCCACCATCGGTGAACACCCCGTGGATCCGCTCGTGGGTCTGGATGTGCTGGCGGAGGGCGGCCACGTTCACGTAGCCGAGCACGGCCGCATCGAGGGCGTTGCGGCCCTCGTGCGGTGCTGCTGCGGCGTGGGCGGCGCTCCCCCGGTACCTGGCGTGCACCTGGTGCACGGCGATCGCCTCCATGGTGGGCAGGTTCCGGTCAGCGGGGTGCACCATGACCGCGGCGTCCACACCGTCGAAGGCGCCGGCCCGGATCATGAACTCCTTGCCTCCCCCGCCCTCCTCGGCCGGTGTCCCGAGGATCCGCACCCGCCCGCCGAGGTCGTCGGCGAGCTCGGCGAGCGCGAGTCCGGCACCCAGCCCGGCCGCAGCGATGACGTTGTGTCCGCAGGCGTGTCCGATCCCGGGCAGGGCGTCGTACTCGCACAGCACCGCCACCACGGGTCCCTCGGTGCCGGCCTCGGCGACGAACGCCGTGTCCAGCCCGAACGCGCCGGGAGTCACGTCGAGCCCCGCTCCGGCCAGCTGCGTCACCAGCAGGTCGTGGGCCCGGTGCTCCTCGAAGCACAGCTCCGGGTGGTCCCAGATCTCGTGGCTCACCTCCACGAGCTGCGGGGCGCGGGCCACCACCCGGTCCCGCACCAGGTGCAGGGAGTCGGTCACCTCAGGTCGGTTCGGTGGTCTGCTCGGTCTCGGACGCCTCGTCCTTCATGCCCTTCTTCAGCTCCTTCTGGGCCTCGCCCAGGCTCCGGGCGAGCTTCGGGAGTTGACTGCCCCCGAACAGGACGAGCAGCACGACGACGATGATCCAGATCTCCGGTCCGTTGAACACACCTCCAGCCTAGGCCGGGATGCGGACCTCCGGGTGCTCGAGGACGAGTTTTCCGAGCTGCGCACCGGACCGGAGTCGCTCGAGCGCTGCGGGGTACTCCCCGAGGGGGTACGTCCGGTCGACCACCACGTCGAGTCCGTCGGAGAGGAACCCCAGGACCTCCTCGAACTCCACCTGGGAGCTGCAGGTCGAACCGATGATCTCGAGCTGCTTGAAGAACAACCTCGGCAGGTCGAGCTCCACCCTGGGGCCCGAGGTCCCGCCACACACGAGCAGGCGTCCTCCCGGCCGCAGGGAGCGCACGACCTCGTCCCACACCGCTGGCCCGATGCTCTCGACCACGACGTCGACCCGCACCGGGATGGGCTCGTCGGAGTCGAAGGCGGCCTCGGCGCCGAGGCTGAGGGCCCACTCCCGCTTCGCCGGGTCTCGGGACGTGACGAACACCCGGGCGCCGAGGTGCCGGGCGAGGCTGCAGGCCGCTGTGGCGACACCGCCGCCGATCCCGGTGACCAGCACCGACTCCCCCGGTTCGAGTCGGCCGCGGCGGAGCATGCGCCAGGCCGTGGTCGCGCAGATCGGCGAAGCGGCCACGTCGACCCAGGACCGATCCACCGGCCGGCGGCCGAGCTGGTGGGCCGGCACGACGCACCACTCGCCGTGCCCTCCCCAGCGGTGCTCGCCGAGGATCCCCATGGACGGGTCGAGCACCGAGTCGACTCCCCGGGCCAGTGCCTCGACCGGCACCACGGCGGGGTTGACCACCACCTCGTCGCCGACCGACCACCCGCTCACCCCGGGGCCGACCGACTCGATGATCCCGGCGACGTCGCACCCGGGGACGTGCGGGACCGCCGGTGGTCGGGGACGTCCAACCGTCAGCCAGTGGTCCATGTGGTTGAGCGCCGAGGCAACGACCGCGATCCGGACCTCCCCGGGACCTGCGACGGGGTCCGCAACGTCCCCGAACACGTACGCACCCGGGCTCGACCCGAGGAACCACGAACGCACGGTGTCAGTCCGCTGCGCCCGTCCGAACCCGCCCGGACGGGTCGGAACCGGTGCGTGCTGCGTCGTCGTTCCCGGGTCTCGCCGACGGGCCCGATGCGGGGGCCGTCGCACCGACGAGGGATCGCTCCATCCGGCGTCGCAGGCTGACCCGCTGCTCGGACTCGTACCAGCGGAACCAGATCACGGCCATCACGGCCCAGATGATGGGGACGTTCCCGACCTTCATCAGCACCCCGGCGAACTGCTGGTCGCCCAGCGCCGACGGACCCTCCGGCGAGAGCCGTGGAGCCAGCTCGTAGGTGGCGTAGAGCGGCTGGGGCGAGAACGCGACGAAACCGCCGGGGATCATCGGGATCAGGGCGGCGGCGCAGAACAGGTAGACGATCCGCGCCCCTGCCGACCGGGCCCGGAACTCCCGGATCGGACTGACGACGGGGAGCCACAGCAGGAAGCCGGAGGCGAGCCAGATCATGTCCAGGGCGAAGTTGCCGAGCTGTGTGGTGCGCAGCGTGTCGACCGTGACCGGGGCGTGCGTGGCGATCAGCACGGCGTTGAACAGCACCCCGGCGACGACCGGACGGCTGAGGACCTGCACCACGCCCCGGAGTCGGGTCCGACGGAGGACGCCCTCGAGCATCCACTCCGGCATCCCGAGGAGGAGCAGCGGTGCGGCCGCGAGCGTGTAGAGCATGTACTGCAGCATGTGCACCGCCGCCAGGTAACCGGCGCCGAGGCTCCCGACGGGCCAGTCGGAGGCGACCCACACGGAGCCGACCCCGAGGAGGAACCACACCACCTGCCGGGTGGACGGACCGGATCCGGTCCCCCGCCGTCGGAGGGCGGTGATGGCGTACCCGCCGAGCACGGTCAGACACAGCGCCCAGACCCCGAGGTAGGGCCGGGGGGTCCACGACCAGGGCTCGTCGACGGCGACACACCACCACCTCACGGTGTGCCCTCCCCGGCGAGATCCTCGAGCGCGACCACGCGCACCTCGACGTCCAGCGGAGCGTGGCGTTCGAACTCGATCCGCACCGGGAACACGTCACCCGGCTCGAGCCTCGAGCCGACCCCTTCGAGCATCACGTGCTCACCACCCGGGACCAGGCGGACGGTGGATCCGCCCGGGACGTCGAGCCCCTCGGAGGTCTGCATCATCCCGGCGTCGTCGGTGCCGTGCACGAGGGCCCGGCTCGCCGCCGGGGAGGTGACCCGCACGATGCGGTCGCCACCACCCTCGTTCGACACGTCGAGGTAGACCGCGGCGGTCGTCCCCACCCGCTCACCCGAGCGCGCCCGGTCGACCCGGATCTCCGGCGCCGCCCCCGGGCCGTTCGACACCACGGTCCACAGGGCTGCTGCGGCGAGGACGAGCCCGACCACCCCGAGGAGGCCGAGCGCCACGGAGCGACCCCTCGTCCGGGGTTCGACGGGGACGTCGGTCCCGGTCACGCCGGGATCTCCCCGTCGAGCAACCGCGGCAGGTCGCGGGTCCAGTCGGCCTGTCGGGTCCCGAACGGGTAGGCGATCCTGGCCAGACCATCCGTCTGGTAGACGATGAGCTGGGACGCGTGCCCGACCTGGTAGCCGCCATCGGGGTCGGACTCCCCCCGCTGGGCCTCGGGGACGTTCGCCGCCTCCTGGACCGCGGCGATCTGCTCGGGTGTCCCGCTCAGGCCGACGAAGTCCACGTCGAACCGGTCGAGGTACCGGCGCATCACCTCGGCGGTGTCCCGCTCGGGATCCACCGTCACCAGGATGACCCGCACGCCACTGGCACGACTGTCGCCGAGCTCGTCGAGAGCGGCCGAGAGGCTGGCCAGGTTGATCGGGCACACGTCGGCGCAGTTGGTGAACCCGAACATCATGATCGTGGTCTGGCCGGCGGTCTCGGCCCGCAGGTCGAACGGACGGCCTGCGGTGTCGGTCAGGACCGCATCGGGGATGCGCTGCTCGGACCCGAGGATCGTGCCGGCCCACTCCCCGGGCCCTGCACCCCGGGAGCCCGCCACGAGCATCCCGAGCGCGACCACCACCAGGCCGGCCACCACCAGGCCCACGACGACCGGGACGACCGAGGACTCCGATTCGGGCGAGGGAGGCCCGGATTCGCTCCGTTCCGGAGCGTCGGTGGCGGACATCGACTCCAGCATCGCGTCCCGGACGGCCCGGAACCAGCCGGGCTCAGACGAGCACGTGGACCGCTCCGGGGGCGATCCGGACGCTGAGGTCGACCACCGGGCCGAGGTCGGCACCGTCGACGACCACCCACAGCGACCGGACATCCCCACCGTCGCCGGTGGGTGCAGTCCACTCGCGGACACGCCGCTCCTCGAGGTCCGGATGGGGGACGTGCGTCCCCGTGCGGGACCGCCGGTCGGCCCTGCGGCGATCACGGGCGGTGAGGCGACCCGTGGTCACGTCAGCGAGGCCGTCCCCGGGGTGTGCCCGGGGACCCAGGTTGCGCTCCCCGACGAAGGCGGCGTTCATCACCACCGCACTCCACGTGGACCACAGGGCCGGACGGGGCCGGAACCTGGCCGACTCCGCGGCGAGCACGTGGCCGACGGCGACGGCTCGGACCGTCGTCCCGTCGGGTGCGCTCCCCTCGACGAGGAGGACGTCGCAGGAGAATCCGGCGAGGGTCCCGTCACGGAGGTCCCGGCGCTGCGGACCTCCGAGTGTCCGGTGCAGGTCGCCCGAGCGCACCGCCACCGGGCCGACCCGGTTGCCGACCACCGGCCCGTCGGGCGCGTCCCAGTCGACCCAGGGCAGAACCAGCCCGGCGAGCTCGACGTCGTCGGCCACGATCGGGGCCCCGGCCCCCAGGCGCTCCGGTTGGCCCCAGTCGACGCCGCGGCGGACCGTCACCCCGGACCGTCCGCATCCGGGGTCGGGTCCACGACCCCTCGTTCGAGCGATCCGACCGCCGAGCGGATCGCCGTCCTGGTCGTCGGGGAGGATGCCGAGCCCGCCAGCTGGCGCAGCAGGTCGACCAGCATCCGGACCGTCCGGACGAAGTCGCCGCCCGTCACGTCCTCGTCGAGCACCGCCGCGAGTTGCCGCCCCTCCGCCCAGTCGTAGGCCATGCCGACGAACCCGGGATCGATCGGTCGCGTCCCGGGCAGACCCGCCCGTCGTTCGAGTTCGTTGAGCGAGCGTGAGATCGCCACGAGACGATCCACCCGCTCGGCGACCTCGGAGGTCGGGAACCGGGGTGGTGCGGGTTCACCGGAGCGCTGCTCGTAGACGAAGCAACTGACCACCGCGGCGACGGATGGCGGGTCGAGTCCGTCGAGCACCCCGTCCCGCACGGCCGAGCACACGAGCAGGTCGCACTCGTGGTAGGTGCGCCGGAGCTGCTCACCGGACTCGGTGAGGGTCCAGTCCTCCACGTAGCCGAGCTGCTCGAGCAGCTCGACCATGGTGTCGAAGCGCCCCACCAGGCCCCCGCCGCGTCGATCGAGGCGACGTTCGAGCCGTTGGAGCTCCTCCCGGTCGTCGGCCCGGCCACGGGCCGCCGCGAGCAGCCGGTCACGGTCGGGTGAGCGGTGCACGGGATGGGTTCGCACCGACTCCTCGAGCTGGCGGAGCTCCTCGCTGTCGGCGTCCTCGGCGTCGGCCGGCTGGGACCGTGGTGGCCGGAGCCCGGCGAGCAGCGCCCCGGCCCGCCGCCGGTAGCGATCGTCGTCGGGGCGGAACGGCGCGGGGAGGTCCACCCTGCCGATCACGACGACCGGCGAGCGGACGTTGTGCTGGTGCAGGTGCACCGGCCGGCCGCGGTGGGTGCAGGTCCGGACCCGGACCGCTCCCCCGCGCCGGTTGCCCACGGCGAGCACCACCAGCGGGGAGCGGTCCCGGCCCTCGGTGCGCTCGATCACGTCGCCCGGGACGAGTCGGGCGAGGGACTCGAGCACCTGGTGGCGTGGACTGCGACGCCGACGCCGTGCCCGCCGTGCGGCCTCGGTCAGGACCAGGTACTCCTCGGCGAGGCCCACCTGGGCGTCGACCGGCTCGGCGAGCCGGGCCCGCACCTCCTCGATGGACCTCCGGATCCGCACCGACGCGCGGTCCGCCTGGAACTGGGCGAAGCTCCGCCCGATGATGGCCTCGGCACCGGCCCGGTCGTACCGATGGACCAGGTTCGCCGCCATGTTGTACGTCGGACGGAAGGCCGAGACCAGGGTGTAGTCACGGCTCGCAGCGAGCCCGGCCACCTGGTCGAAGTCGACGAACGGCGACCAGAGCACGACCGCGACACCGTGGTCGTCGAGACCCCGTCGTCCGGCCCGGCCGGTGAGCTGCGTGAAGGTCGCCGGGGTGAGGAACTCGTGGTGCTCCCCGGTGTAGCGGGTGAGTCGCTCGAGCACGACCGACCGGGCGGGCACGTTGATGCCGAGCGCCAGGGTCTCGGTGGCGAACACCATCTTGACGAGACCACGCACGAAACAGGCCTCGACCGCCTCCCGGAACGCCGGGACCATTCCGGCGTGGTGCGGAGCGACGCCCTGCTCGAGTGCCGCCGCCCACTCGTCGTAGCCGAGGACCTCGAGGTCGGCATCGGACAGCTCGCCGGTGTGCTCGTCGAGCAGCGCCCGGATGGCGGTGCGTTCGTCGGCGTCGGTCAGACGCACCCCGGCGTCCAGACAGGCCCGGGCTGCGTCGTCGCACGCCGCCCGACTGAAGATGAAGGTGATCCCCGGGAGCAGGTCCTCCTCACGCAGGCGCTCGACCACCTCCACACGTCGGGGCGTCCGGTACCGCCGGTCCCGGCGTCGACCCCCGCCCCGAGCCTCCCCTCGACCGGCCGGGCGACCGGGGACACGGTCGACGTCGAAGTGGCGGCCGATCTCGTTCGGCCCGCCGTCGACGAACACCGGGAGCAGGTGGTCCCGGGGTGCCGACCGGTCGCCGACCATGTACAGGGTCTCGAGCTCGACCGGTCGTCGGTGGCTGGTGACGACCTCGGTGGCTCCCCGGAGGCTCTCGATCCACGCTCCGAGCTCAGCGGCGTTCGACACCGTTGCGGACAGGCACACCGAGCGGATCGAGGACGGGGCGTGGATCAGTACCTCCTCCCAGACCTGACCCCGGTAGGCGTCCTGCAGGAAGTGGACCTCGTCGAGCACGACGAACTCCAGGTCGTCGAGCCACGGGGACCGCGCGTAGACCATGTTCCGCAGGACCTCGGTGGTCATCACCACCACCGGGGCATCGGGTCGGACCGACCGGTCGCCGGTCAGCAGCCCCACCGTCTCGGCGCCGAGGGCAGCGGCGAGGTCACGGTGGACCTGGTTGCTCAGGGCCTTGATGGGCGCGGTGTAGGCCAGTCGCCGGCCGGCGTCGAGCGCGAGGTTGACCGCGTGGTGCGCCACGACGGTCTTGCCGGAACCCGTGGGGGCGGCGACCAGCACGTTCCTGCCGGCATCGAGTGCACGGATCGCCGACCGCTGGAACTCGTCGAGCGGGAAGTCGAAGGTGATCCGGTCCGGCACGCAGCCGACGCCCTCAGTCCGCCG
>CAINRS010000040.1 GCA_903852755.1 uncultured Actinomycetes bacterium
CTCGACCCGGCACAACCTGGCGACCATCCGGAGCCGTGCCCGCACGCCGTCCACCACGGACTCCCGTTGGGAGCTCGAGCAGAACTTCGCCGAAGTCGCAGCCGCACTCGGCGACGACCACCCCGACGCACTCACAGCGCTCGGGGTGCTCGCCGAGCACCTGCTCAGCATCCGGGACGATGCCGAGGCTGTCGTGCTGCTCGACCGGATCATCGCCGCCCGTGTGCGGGTGCTCGGCCCGGACGCTGGACCCACGCTCACCAGTCGGCGGATGCGCTGTCTGGCGCTCGTGCGGCTCGGCGAGCTCGACACGGCCGTCCGGGAGGCGTCGACCCTGGTCCTCGACGCCCGACGGGCACTGGGACCTGCGAACTACGAGACGCTGCTCGCCAACCTGCAGCTCGTCGAGTGCCTCCAGGCCGCGGTCGAGTCCACCCCGGACCCCGACGACCATCTGGTCGACGCGCTCGACGACGAGATCCTCCGGCTCACCGGCGTCGACGTGTCCCGACTCGACCGGAACGATCGAGTCCGCTGGCAGATCGAGGAGCTCCGACGGGCCGCTGACGCCGCCTGACCGGCCACTCTGTCATCCATTTCGAACGACGTTCCCGTGTGACCAGTCCGTGTGCCCCGCTCGTGCGCCCGGGCCGTGTGCCCCGCTCGTGTGCCCGGCCGGGCGGGCGTCCATCCGGTGGTCGGCTGCGTCAACACCGCCGAGTTCGCCGGACAGGTGCTCCTCACCCAGACCCGAGAGCTGGCGTCGGCCCCGGGGCCTGCCCGGGAGTCGGTGGCTCGGCTCCGGCGCCGTGATCGCTGAGTTCACCAACTCAGCTGCGACGACGCGCATCCACCTGAGGAGCATTGGTACGTGAGTGTACGTGAACGTACAATTCGACCATGACGACGATCTCGGTCAGCAACGCTCGGGCGACGCTCCCGGAACTCCTCGACCTCGTGCTCGCCGGCGAGGAGGTGACCATCACGAGACACGGGCGGCCAGTCGCCGTACTCGTTCGGCCCGACCTCCTCGCAGTTCGGCGAGCCGGTCGCGCGCTCGGCCAGGCCGAGCGACTCCGGGAGATCATCGAGTCGGCACACTCCATGCCGCTCGCCGACGCACCCTCCATCTCCACCGATCGCGCCGATGCGCTCGTCTCCGACGTGGCCGCCGGGCGCGACGGCCGCTGAGTGCTCCGACGTGGACGCGTTCGACGCCGACGTCCTGATCTACGCCGCCACGCCCGGCAACGAACTGGGGCGACGGGTCCGGGCGTTGTTCCCCGCCGGGCCGTTGACCACCGCCGACGAACCGGCTGGCGTCGGGTCGGTACTGCTCCTCACCGAGCTGCTCACCAAGCCCCTCCGGGACGGAGCCGACGAGGAACTCCGTGCGCTCGCCGCCCTGCTGGCGCGCCTCACCCTGCTGCCCGTGGACGAGTCGACCGCCCGACTCGCCGTCGCACTCGGCGCCGAGTACCGGCTGCGCACCGCCGACGCCGTCCACCTGGCGACTGCAGTGGCCGCCGGCGCCGACCGGTTCATCACCAACAACACCGCTGACTTCACAGACACGATCACCGAGGTCACCATCACCCGTCCGGACGAGCTGCCCGAGGCCTGAGGCAACCCCACTCGCTGCGGTGCAGTTCACTCAATGGTCATTGACTGATCATCGGGGCACGTGACAGCCTGACGGAGTGTCCGACACGCTGCTGCCGCCCGAGGTCCGAGCCGCCCGGCACGCTGCGCTCGGCGATCCGGTCCGCCTGAGCATCGTGGACGAGCTGCGAACCAGCGACCGCGCCCCGGTCGAGCTGCAGCAGCGACTCGACCTGGGGTCCAACCTGCTGGCCCACCACCTTGACGTGCTCGCCGGTGCGGGCCTGGTCGAACGGTCCCGCTCCAGCGGCGACGGCCGCCGGCGCTACGTCCACCTGGTGCCCGGATCCCTCGACGAGTTGGTCAGCTCCCCCACGCTCCGCCCCGGCCCCGCCCTGTTCGTCTGCAC
>CAINRS010000041.1 GCA_903852755.1 uncultured Actinomycetes bacterium
GGCCCGACGGTGCTCGAGGCGCCCCCTGCGCTGCTCGTCCGCCAGTGCACCACGGCGGTCACGGGGACCGTCGTCGACAGCCTGACCTCGGCCCCGGTCTCCGGGGCCTCGGTGCGGGTCTCGTTCAGCCGTGACGGGGTCTCGGACGACGTGGGCGTGACCACCAACTCCTCCGGTGTCTACTCGGTGCCGGCAGTGCTGTTCGGCCTGAACAACGTGCCCGGCCCGCTGACCGTCCGGGTGACCAAGTCCGGGTACACCACCCAGACCATCACGACCGCCAACGCCTCGTGCGGGGGGACCCTCAACGTCCCGGTCTCCTTCGTCGCCACGGTCCCGCCCAACGTCGTGTTCGGGGCGGTGACGGGCCGGGTGCTCGACGAGGACACCCGACTCCCCAAGGCCGGTGTGTCGGTGACGGCCAGCACCTGCTCGCTGGTCCCGACGGTGTGCGTTCCCGTGGCGACCGGTGCCGACGGCCGGTACCTCCTGTCGCAGGTGCCGTTCGAGCTGCCGGCACCGACCACGACCACGACCACGACCACGACGGCGACGACCGTGCCCCCGGTACCCTCGGCGACGGTCACGATCAGCGGCACCCTCGACGGGTTCTGGCCCGGGTCGGCCCAGGTCACGGTGCGCTCGGGCCAGACGACCACCGCACCCGACCTGCTGGTGCTCGCCGAGCTCAAGGCGAAAGTCAGCGGCCAGGTCACCGACCGGGGCACGGCCGGGTCGGCAACCGGACCGGGGTTGGCCGGGGCCACCGTGTCGGTGCCGTTGGCGAGGTGCGCCACCAGCTCGGCGGCCGGGGCCCCCTGCACCACGCCGGCGGCACCGATTCCACCGGCGACGGTTCCGGCGGCGGGTAGCTACTCGATCGACGACGTACCGCTCGGCACCCGCAACGCCCCCACGAACCGCACCGTGACGGCCACGAAGTTCGGGTACTGGTCGAAGTCGGAGACCTTCGAGGCCCGGGCCGACCGGGAGGAAGTGGTGGACCTGGGCCTGGTGCAGCAGTGCACCGTCACCGTGAACGGGGTCGTCAAGAACGCCTCGACGGGTGTGGGGATCCCGGGGGCGACGGTCTCGGTGCCCAGCGACTCCAGGCTCGCGGCCGATGCGTTGTCGAGCCTCCCGTCGACGGTCATTACCGATGGGAACGGCCGCTACACCCTGGATCGTCTCCTGCTCGGAACGGACAACGCGCCCAAGTCGCTGCGGTTCACCGCGGCGGCCGCCGGGTTCGTGAGCGTCTCGCTGACCGACACCCTGGTCAACTGTGGGTCCACCATCGAACTCAACTTCGGCGAACGTCCGGTGGTCACCGGGATCTCCCCCAACGTGGGGTCGAGCGCCGGTGGCGAGGTGGTCGAGGTGGACGGCCGCAACCTGCTCGGCACCACCGGGGTCACCTTCGGTGGGGTCCGGGCACCGTCGTTCGAGCTCGTCGCCCGCACCGCCTCCCGGGCGCCGTTCCTCCGGGTCACCACCCCGCCGGGCCTGCCCGTCGGCAGCGTCGACGTGGTGGTCATCGTCAGCCAGCCGTTCGAGGTCTCGCCACCCGCTCCGGCGGCGACCTACTCCTACAAGCTGACCGGCCAGTCGGTGCACTCGTGCACGGTTGCGGCGGGGGCGACCGCCCGGTGCTGGGGCAGCAACGCCTCGTCGCAGCTGGGCAACGGCTCCACCGTCGACTCGGCCACCCCGGTGGCGGTCACGGGCCTGACCGGCGTGGTGCAGGTCGCCGCCGGCGCCGGTCACTCCTGTGCCGTCGTGACCGGCGGCACCGTCCGCTGCTGGGGTGACAACTCCTCGGGGCAGATCGGCAACGGGAGCAGCGGTGCGGCGGACGTCACCACCCCGACCCAGGTCTCGGGCATCAGCTCCGGAGCCACGCAGGTCGCCACCGGCCGCTCGCACTCCTGCGCCATCGTGGCCTCGGGGCAGGTTCGCTGCTGGGGCGCCAACACCTCCGGGCAGCTCGGCAACGGGAGCACCACCAACTCGCCGGCGCCCGTGAGCGTGACCGGGATCTCCGGTGCGACCCAGGTCGCAGTCGGCGCCAACCACAGCTGCGTGATCGTGTCGGGCGGTCAGGTGCGCTGCTGGGGCGCCAACACCTCCGGGCAGCTGGGCAACAACACGACGACCGCAGCCTCCTCGGCCGTGCCGGTCTCGGGTCTCACCGGTGCGATCCAGATCGCCGCGGGTGCCTCCCACACCTGTGTGGTCCTCAGCAGCGGTCAGGGCCGATGCTGGGGCGGCAACGCCAAGGGCCAGCTGGGCACCGGGACCACGAGCCAGTCCCTCGTCCCCGCCGTGGTCAGCGGACTGGCCGGGGCGACGCTGGTCACCGCCGGCGACGAACACACCTGTGCGGGCGTGACCGGTCAGACCGTGCGCTGCTGGGGTGCGAACAGCTCGGGGCAGCTCGGCAACGGTTCCTCCACGAGCTCCGCCGTCCCGGTCGCCACGACGGGCACCGAGACGACCGGCCGGTTGTTCTCGGGCGGCGAGCACACCTGCGCGGTGCTGTCGAGCGGACAGCTCCGCTGCTGGGGCTCCAACGCCTTCGGTCAGCTCGGCAACGGCAAGGCGGCCCGGCTGTCGACGGTGCTCGCGGCCACACCCGGGATCTCGGGGTCGACCCTGAACGCTGCCGGCGCCGGACACTCCTGCGTCGTGGTCGCCGGTGGGCAGGTGCGCTGCTGGGGTGCCAATTCCTTCGGCCAGGTGGGCAACGGGACGGTCGTGGGCGCAACGTCACCGGTGGCCGTGACCGGACTGAGCGGCGCGACCCGGATCACCGCCGGACAGGCCCGCACCTGCGTGGCGCTCACCGGTGGGCAGGTGCGCTGCTGGGGCGGGAACGGGAGTGGTCAGCTCGGCACCGGCACGACGACACAGGCCACCGTCCCGGTCGCCGTGCCCGGGTTGACCGGGGTCGCCGACGTGGCCGCCGGGAGCGTCCACACCTGTGCGCTCCTGACGGTGGGTCAGGTGCGGTGCTGGGGGGGCAACGCC
>CAINRS010000042.1 GCA_903852755.1 uncultured Actinomycetes bacterium
ACCAGGCGGAGCGGTTCCTCGACGCCTTCCAGCACGAGACCCGGCGCCAGGTCCGCTTCGTCGGGGGGCTCGCAGGACGCGGCATCCAGGGCGCCAGCGGGGCGCTCGGCGATCCGCTCAGCGCCGTCGAGTCACTGAACGAGCTCGTCGCCTCGACCGCCAGGGTGCTGCGGCCGGTGAGCCACCCGCTCTCCCCGCTGATGACCGGCCGGTCGCTGTCGACCCACTTCGGGCACGTCACGATTCCGCTCGACGCCGCCAAGCAGGCGGGGAAGACCATCGGCGGCACGATCAACGACACCTTCGTCACGGGACTGGTCCAGGGGTTCCGCCTCTACCACTCGGAGCACGGCGTGGAGCTCGACGCGCTGCGGATGGGCATGCCGATCAACATCCGCACGACCGACGCCGTCGAGGTCGCCGGGAACGACTTCGTCCCCGCCCGCTTCGAGCTGTCGACCGTGGCGACCGACATCCGGGAGCTGATGCACGGCATCCGGGAGCGGATGCTCGGTGCCCGCGACGAACCGGCGAACCAACTCGTCGAGGTGCTCTCCAACGTCCTGAACCGACTGCCCACGTCGGTGGTCACCCAGATCTTCGGCTCCATGATGAAGGGGCTCGACTTCCAGGCCTCCAACGTCCCGGGCTCACCGATCCCGCTGTACTTCCGCGGGGTGCGCATGGAGTCCGTCACGCCGTTCGGGCCGGTGGCGGGTGCCGCGGCCAACGTGACCCTGCTCAGCTACATGAACGACCTGAACATCGGCCTGAACGTGGATCCCGCCGCCGTGACCGATCCCGAGCTGTTCGTCGAGTGCGTGCGACGGGGGTACGACTCGGTCCTCGACCTCGCCTGAGCCGGCGGATCCGGCGGACTGTGCCGTCCCGTCGTCGGCTCGTAGCCTGAGCGCGTGCCAGCGACCACCACGAGCGACCGGACCAGCACACCTGCGGAGCGGGTGGAGCGGCGCGACGTGGTCGTGGTCGGCGCCGGGCCGGCCGGAACAGCGGCGGCGATCGAACTGCAGCGGGCCGGTGTGGACGCCGTGGTGCTGGACCGGGCGACGTTCCCCCGGGACAAGATCTGCGGAGACGGGCTGACCACCAGCGCCCTCCGGCAGCTCGAGGCGCTCGGTCTGGACCCGGGATCCGTGGGGTCGTGGCAGCCCGTGTCGAGGTGCTGGATCTCGTCGCCCTCGGGCGTCACGCTCGGGTTCCCGCTGCCCGAGGGCCAGGGGACCTTCGCCGTCGTCGCCCGGCGCATCGACCTGGACGCCGCCCTGGTCGACCTCGCCCGGTCCACCGGGGTCGAGCTGCGCGAGGACACGCGGGTGGTGGGAGTCGCCGAGCACGCCGACCACGTCCGGGTCGAGACCGGGGACGGTGCGATCGAGGCCCGGTGGTGCATCGCAGCAGACGGGATGTGGTCCCCCGTCCGCAAGCACCTCGGACTCGGGGTCCCCGGTTACCGCGGCGACTGGCACGCGTTCCGGCAGTACTTCCGGGGGGTGGCGCCGGCGGCCGCAACGGACATCCACGTCCGGTTCGAGGCGGACCTGCTGCCCGGCTACTTCTGGTCGTTCCCGCTGCCCGACGGAGGCGCCAACGTCGGCTTCGGGATCCAGCGGGGCGCCAAGGTCCCGGTGGGCGACATGGGCCCGCTCTGGCAGGACCTGCTCGGGCGGCCGTGGGCCCGGGACCTCCTCGGACCCGACGCCGTGCCCGAGGGTCCCCACCGGGCCTGGCCGATCCCGGCCCGGGTCGACGGTCTCCCGCTCGTCGGACGGCGGACGCTCTTCGCCGGGGACGCCGCAGCGGCCTGCGACACGCTCACTGGCGAGGGCATCGGCCAGGCGCTGCTGACCGGACGACGCGCTGCCGAGGCGATCGTCGGGGCCGGAGCACAGGGCGACGCCGCAGGGGCGTACGCCGCGGCGGTCACCGACGACCTGGTGGCCGACCACCACATGTCGGCGCTCCTCGTCCGGGCGATGCGGCACCGCAAGGGCGCACGGACCGCCATCCGCGTCGCGGGCGCATCGGCGTGGACGCGGCGCAACTTCGCCCGTTGGTTGTTCGAGGACTACCCCCGGGCCGTGATCCTCACGCCCCGCAGGTGGCGACGAGGGATGTTCTCCACCGACGGCGCCTACACCGGGACCGGAGTGCCGGTGACGTGACCCGACTCAGCCCACCGCCTCCGACGGGTC
>CAINRS010000043.1 GCA_903852755.1 uncultured Actinomycetes bacterium
AGGACGTCCAGTCGGGGAGCTTCGGCACGTGAGCGGGTTCCGGGTCCCGCCGTCGCACGGGTCGATCTCGTCCTGGGACGACTACCCCGTGCACCAGGTGGCCGAGACGGTGCGTCACGTCGCCTCGAGCGACCGGAACTTCTACGACCGGTACTACTTCAACTGCCACGCCAACGACGGCCGGGCGTTCCTGGTGGTCGGCCTGGGCCAGTACCCCAACCTGGCCGTCCAGGACGCGTTCGCGTGCGTGGTGGTCGGCGACCAGCACGAGGTGGTCCGGGCCTCCCGGCGACTCGGTGACCGGATGGACACCTCGGTCGGACCCCTGCGGGTGGAGGTCCTCGAACCGCTCGTCCGGCTCCGCGTGGTCTGCGAGCCGACCGACGACTCTCCGGTCTCGTTCGACCTGGAGTGGCAGGGATCCACCCCGGCGTTCGAGGAGCCGCGCCAGTACATCCGCCGGCACGGACGGGTCCTGTTCGACACCATGCGCCTGGCCCAGACCGGACGGTGGACCGGTTCGCTCACGACGGCCGAGGGCACCTTCGACGTGGAGCCGGACTCGTGGTGGGGGACCCGGGACCGCAGCTGGGGCGTGCGTCCGGTCGGTGAGGAGGAGCCGGCGGGTGTGCGGACCGAGGGCCAGATGACGGGCATGTGGAACTACGCCCCGATGCAGTTCGACGACCACTCGATCCTGTACATCCTCAACGAGCTCGACGGAGCCCCGGACGCTCCGGTGGAGCGTGAACTCGAGGAGGCGGTGCGGATCTGGCACGACCCGACCCGGGAGCCGGAGTGGCTGGGCCGACCGGAGCACGCCTGCGAACTGCGCCCCGGCACCCGGTGGGTGGAGCGCTCGACGCTGTCGTTCCCCGAGGCGCCCGGTGGCGGGTTCTCCGTCACCGTGGAGCCGCTGCTCGACTGCTGGTTGATGCACGGGACGGGCTACGGGATCGATCCCGACTGGCGTCACGGCATGTGGCAGGGCGACCTGGTGGTGCAGTCCCGTCACCTCGACTACTCCGAGTCCGCCGACACCCTGTTCGGACTCTGCGACCAGGTGGCTCGCTTCACCCAGCACGGTGGACCGCGCGACGGAGCCGTCGGCCACGGCCTCCACGAGTTCTTCTTCATCGGCGGGTTCGGGCGCTACGGCCTGCGCGACTGGGACCCGGCACCGTGAGCCACCCGCGCACCACCACACCGTCACGGACGGCACCCGGCACCGGCCGGATGCCCGAGGAGGGAGCACCGTGTTCCAGGGAATCCTGATCTTCGCCATCGGTGGGCTCGTGCTCATCGCCGCCTTCGCCGTGATCCTCGGCCGCCGGCGGGAGTACGAGGCGACCGGCGATCCGGCCGACCGGCTGACCGACGAGGAGTTCCGGCGCATCGAGTTCGGCGACGAGGAGCTGTGACCGTGCCGGCCGGTGGTGCTCCCCCGGACGCTCACGCCGCGCTCGTGGCGCACCTGCTCGAGCACTCGGTCCGTCGGGGGGACTTCGTGCTCAAGTCCGGGGCGCGCAGCGACTGGTTCATCGACTCCAAGCAGACGGCGTGCGATCCGGAGGGGATCCTCCTGGTCGCCGACGCCGCCCTGTCGGTGATCCCGGACTCGGCGACGGCGATCGGTGGGCTCACCGTCGGCGCCGACCCCGTGGCCTACGGCGTGGCCGCGGTCGCCGCCACCCGGGGCCGACGGCTGCGCAGCTTCACGATCCGCAAGGAGGCGAAGGACCACGGGGTCACGGGCCGACTCGCCGGGCCGCTCCGCGAGGGCGACCGGGTCGTCGTCACCGAGGACACCGTCACCCGGGGCACGTCGCTGTTCGAGGCGGTCGAGGTGGTCGGTGCGCTCGGTGCCGAGGTCGTCCTGATCATGCCCCTCGTCGACCGGGGTGGAACGTGCGAGGCCATGGCGGACCGGGCCGGCATCCCCTACCGGCCGCTCGTGACCGCTCCCGAGCTCGGATTCGACTTCGCCGGGGCGTGAGGACCCGGTCGGGATCGGGCCCCCGGGCGTCGAGGCGGTAGCCTCCGCAGGCCATGGCTGAGACCCCGACCCCCGCCTACTCCGTCCGCATCCGTGTCCGGATGCGGAACCAACCCGGCATGCTCGGTCGGCTGGCGATCGCGATCGGCGACGTGGGCGCCAACATCTCGGGGCTGCAGGGGTTCGAGGTCAAGACCGACTCGCTCGACAACGACATCGTCGTGAACTGCGTCAGCGAGGCCCACGAGGAGCAGGTCCGGGCCGCGGTCGAGGCCGTCGACGGCGTCGAGGTGCTCGAGTTCGAGGACCGGACCTTCCAGCTGCACGAGGGCGGCAAGATCGAGGTGCTGTCGCTCGCCCCGGTGCGCGACATCGAGGACCTCTCGATGGCGTACACGCCCGGTGTCGCCCGGGTCTGCATGGAGATCGCGAAGCGTCCCGAGGCCGCCCACGAGTACACGATCAAGCGCAACACCGTCGCCATCGTGAGCGACGGCTCCGCGGTGCTCGGACTCGGCGACATCGGTCCCGAGGCGGCGATGCCCGTCATGGAGGGCAAGGCCCTGCTCTTCAAGCACTTCGCCGGGGTGGACGCCTTTCCCGTGTGCATCAGGACCTCGTCGCCCGAGGAGATCATCGAGACGGTGCTCCGCCTCGAGCCGACGTTCGGCGGCATCAACCTCGAGGACATCGCCGCGCCGGGGGCGTTCGAGGTCGAGGAGCAGCTCGACGCCCAGATGGACATCCCGGTGTTCCACGACGACCAGCACGGCACGGCGATCGTGACGCTCGCGGCGCTCGAGAACGCGCTGCGGATCGTCGGCAAGGACATCGGTGACCTCAAGGTGGTGGTCGCCGGCGTCGGCGCCGCCGGGGTGGCCGTGTCGAAGATCCTCATGAACGCCGGCGTTCAGAACATCGTCGGCTGCGACCGGCAGGGCGCGGTCTCGCGTGACCGGAGCGACCTGAACCGCTCCAAGCAGTGGTTCGCCGAGAACACCAACCCCGAGGACCTGCGGGGGTCGCTCACCCAGGTGATGCCCGGCGCGGATGTGTTCATCGGGTTGTCCGGCCCGAACCTCATCACCCGGGACGACGTGGTGGGCATGGCGAAGGACCCGATCGTGTTCGCCATGGCCAACCCCGACCCGGAGATCCGACCGGAGCTGATCGCCGACGTCGCTGCGGTCATCGCCACGGGTCGTTCCGACTTCCCGAACCAGATCAACAACGTCCTGGCCTTCCCGGGGGTGTTCCGAGGTGCACTCGACGCCCAGGCCCGGCAGGTGACCGAGAACATGAAGGTGGCGGCCGCACTGGCGATCGCCGCGTGCGTCAGCGCCGAGGAACTGGCACCGGACCACATCATCCCGTCGGTGTTCAACCCGTCGGTCGCCCCGAGCGTCGCTGCGGCGTGCGCCGATGCGGCCCGTGCCGACGGCGTCTGCCGGTAGCCGCGGCCCCACCGGAGCCCGTCGGAGCGTCACCTGCGGGACCGATCCACCGGACCGGTCGCTACCCTGCTCAGCGTGACGGAGGTGGCCCAGCTCGAGCAGGCCGACCGGCGCAGCGGGACCGGGCCCCGGCGGATCAGCGAGTGGCTCGACGACCGACTCGCCGGCCGGTTCGTCGCCGCCGAGGTCGTGCTGGTGTGCGTCGCCGCCGTGGCGGCCTGGATCATCCGGTTCGCCCAGGACGACGCCTTCATCACCTACCGGTACGCGCGCAACCTCGCCCGGGGTGAGGGGCTCGTGTTCAACCCCGGTGAGCCGGTCGAGGGGTACACCAACTTCCTGTGGACCGCCCTGCACGCGCTGCCCGAACGACTCGGCTGGTCCACGCCGCTGTTCAGCCAGGTGGTCGGCATCCTCACCATGGTCGCCGCCGTGCTGGTGACCGGCGTGCTGGCCCGGCGGTTGTTCGCCTCGCCGGGGATGGCCCTGCTCGTCCAGGCGGCGCTCGTCGCCAACGTCACGTTCCTCGGGTACGCCACGGGCGGCCTCGAGACCATGCTGCAGACCCTCCTGGTGCTCGCCGTCACGGTCTGCCTGCTCCCGTACGGGACCGAGCGCGCCGTCAGCGGCGGGTGGGGCGCCCGCCGTGTCGCCGCCGGCCTGTTCGCCGGTCTGGCCCTGCTGACGCGTCTCGACTCCGCGGTGCTGGTCGCGACCGTCGTCGTGGTGCACCTGGTCGCGGTGTGCCGCCATCAGCGACGGTCGGGTGCCGATGGGGGCACCGCCGCGCTCCTGTACGTCGGCGCGGCGGTGGCGGTCCCGGCAGCGGTGGTCGTCGTCCCGTGGATGGTCTGGAAGTGGGGCGTCTACGGCTCGCTCGTACCCAACACGTTCTTCGCCAAGTCGGCCGCCAACCCGGTCGTGCCGTTCGTGTTCGGCGTCGTGTACCTGGTGTGCTTCTTCCTGTCCTACGCCGCGTTCGTGTTCATCGGTCGGGCACGCCGGTACGGACGTGCCCTGCTCGCGGTCCCCGGCGTGCCACAGGTGCTCTGGGTGGTGCCGGTGTGGTTCCTCTACATCTGCGTGGTCGGTGCCGACTTCATGGAGTTCCGCTTCCTCGTGCCGGTGCTGCCCGCCCTCGCCGTGGTGGCGGCCGCGCTGGTCGATCCGGTGGTCTCGGTCGTGCGGCAGGTCCTGCTCGTGGGGACGTTGCTCGCCTTCTCGGCGGCACACGCCGTCGCACCCACGGTCCTGCCGTACCCGGTGCTGACCTTCCGGGAGATCTCCCACTGGCCGAGCTCGTCGCCCACCGCCTGGCAGGCCATGGGGGAGCTGCTCGCCGAGCAGTTCCCCGGAGGGCCGGACGTTCCGGGCCAACCGGTCATCGCCGTGGCACCGCTCGGGGTCATCGGCTACTTCGCCGACCTGCCGACCATCGACATGCTCGGACTGGCCGACGCGACCGTGGCTCGGGAGGGCGCCACGTTCGACCTCTACTACCCGGGTCACGTCCGCATGGCGACCGTGCCGTACCTCGAGCAGCGTGGAGTCGACCTGGTGGTCGGCCAGCCGCGCGTCGTCCCGTTCGAGTCGGACCGCAGCTCCTACCGTCTGTCCGAGGTGGCGAACCTCTGGCCGGCGGCCGACCTCAAGCTGCTGGGGGAGCAGGCCCGGGTGATCGAGGTCCCGGTGACCGACGACCAGGTCTGGCTGCTGGTGTGGCTGGAACCCAACGACCGAGTGGCCGACGCCGTGGAGCGCAACGGCTGGAGGGTCCTCCCGATCGATCGGGTGTGCGACCCGGCCGACCAGCCCAACTGGTTCGCCCGGGCGGCGGTCGGGAGCGCCACCGCGGACGGCTGCCCGTCGGCGACGCCCTGAGCGGCCGGCCCGGATCAGGCGGTCGGCGGTGTCGAGCCCGAGTTGGCGGCGCTGGCACCCGACGCGTCCGACCCGGCGAGCTTCAGGCGGGCCTGCATGGCCGGCCGCTCGACCAGCCGGTGCGCCAGCTCCACGCTGACTGCGAGCAGCGGCAGGTAGAGCAGCAGTGAGAGTCCCTCGGAGACCTTCGCCACGGTCTCGAAGAGCAGCACGCCGATCGGAACGTGGAGCAGGTAGATGGCGTAGCTGCGCCGCCCGAGCTCGGTGAAGGGCTTCCACGACAGGAACCGGGCGACCGGGTGGTCGCGGTACCTGGCGAAGGTGATCGCCATGACCGCCACGCTGGCTGCGATCACGGTGAACCCGAACTCACCCCAGTAGAGCCCGTCGTCGAGCGACCCACCCACGGGCACGAGGAACGGAACGAACAACCCGAGCGGCTTGGCGAACCACGTGCCGATGAAGAACGTCCCGAGCAGCACGCCGGTCGCCACCCACGCAGCGGTGCGGAGCCGCCGTCCGGTCGCCTCGCTCAGCCTGCCGGGGATCCGGGCGTTCACGAAGGCCACGACCACGCCGAGCATGAGTGAGTCCGGACGCTGGTACCAGGCGAACACCGGGCCCACGTGGCCGGTGAGCCGGGCGATGCCGATCGCCACCCAGCAGACCACGAACACGGCGGCCAGCCACTGCAACCAGTTGCGGCGCACGGCGACGATGACCGCCAGGGCACCGAACAGGTAGAAGTGCTCCTCGACCGTGAGCGACCACAGGTGCAGCAGGGGCCGGATCTCCGGTGGTCCGCCACCCACCAGTTCGACGTGCACGGGGTGCACCACGTGGTAGAGGTACGTCCCACCGGCGATGGCGTCCTCGACCGCCTTGTCGAGCAGGTCCCGGTTGTCGGTGAGCAGGTGGACGGCCAGCGCGGCGAGCACGGTGCCGACGATCACCAGGTACATGAGCGGCAGCAGGCGCAGGGCCCGCCGGGAGTAGAACCGGCGCAGGTCGACCCGACCCGCTCGGCGGTCCTCCTCGAGCAGGAGCGTCGTGATCAGGAATCCGGACAGCACGAAGAACACGTCGACGGTGCCGGCGAACCCTCCGAAGGGCTCGAACGTGGCGTGGACCAGGATGACCAGGCACACCGCGATGCCGCGCATCCCGTCGAAGGGCGGCAGGTAGCCGAGCTTGTCGGCGTTGGAGATGAACGGCGCCGGTGCACGGTCCGACCCGGGCGACGTCCCCTGCGCTCCACCGTCGTCGCTCACTCGACCCCGTCCCCCTCCGGCCCGCCCTGCCCGATCGTTCGAGCCCTGCCCACGTGCCCGGAGCGCACCCCCGGCTCGCTCCTGCGCTCAGGGTACCGGTCCCGTGCGCGCGGCCGACCGGCCGGGACGGTGCTGGTTCGTGGTGGTCGGGACCGGCGTCGATCCGGTGACCTTCCGCTTTTCAGGCGGACGCTCTGCCAACTGAGCTACCCGACCGGGTACGGACCGGACGCCCGGGGGCACCGGTCCGTGGTGGCGGTCCCGACGGGATTTGAACCCGCGACCTCCGGCTTGACAGGCCGGCGTGCACTCCAAACTGCACCACGGGACCACGGTTGTGGTCTGCACCCCCAACGGGATTCGAACCCGTGTTACCTCCTTGAAAGGGAGGCGTCCTAGGCCGCTGGACGATGGGGGCTCGTTGCCCATCAGGGGAGCCGGAGCACCATAGCCGCTCGCCCCGAGCCCGGACCAACGTGGTGGCGGGAGCCCTCAGTCGGACAGGGCCCGGACGATGAGCTCGAGCAGGGCGCTCAGGTGCTGGTACCAGTTGAGCTCGGCGGACTCGGAGGTCTCGTCGTCGAGCTCCGCCGGTTCCTCGTCCTCGATGCCGATCCGCGTCGCCAGCACCAACCGGGCGTCGTTGATGGTCCGCATCCAGGCCTCGAGCTGCTCCCGGGTCAGCCGTTCGGAGTGCAGCGTCTCGAGGACCGTGTCGGTGGCGGCCAGCCGGCGATCGACGAGCTCGCGGCCGGCCAGGGCGGCGTACCCGGCGTTGCGGTCGTCGTCCTCGCCGTAGGCGGGCGGGAAGAGCCGGTGCAGGTCGGGATCGTCGGTGGTGAGTCCCGGACGGAGGTCCGCCTCGACGACGTGTCGGACGAGTTCCCGGTACGCCTCGGGGATCTGGAACCGGTACGTGCCGTCGGACCGTCGTCGGATGGGGGAGCGGAACACCGGGTCAGTCCTGCTGCATCGTGGCCCACAGGCCGTGTTCGTGGAGGCGGAAGACGTCCCGCTCGGCCTCGTCGCGCGCCCCGCTGGAGACCACCGCCCTGCCCTCGTTGTGGACCTGGAGCATCAGCCGGTTCGCCTCGTGCTCGGAGTACCCGAAGAGCTTGCGGAACACGAACGCCACGTAGCTCATGAGGTTGACCGGGTCGTTCCAGACGATGACCACCCACGGGGCATCGAGGTCGACCTCCTCGGTCGTGTCGGGTTCGACCACCTCGGCGGGCGCCGTCGATGCTGCGGTGTCCCGTACCCGGTGGCCGGTCGATCGCATCGCCGGTCGGCTCACGACGCGGACGCTGCCGCGGTCGGGCCCACCGGTGCGCCGCCCGGTGCCGACGTCACCTCGTCCGTCGAGGTGTGGTGGTCGCTGCCCGCTGCGTCCGCCGCTGCGACCGGGGCGGAGGTGCCCAGGTGGAACCACACCGTGGTGGCCAGCACGGTGGTCGCGCCGAGGATGTGCAGGAGCACGATCCAGGCCGGGATGCCGAGCGCGTACTGCAGGTAGCCGATCCCGCCCTGGGCCACGACCACGGCCAGCACGACCCAGGCCCGGCGCAGGATGCGCCCGTCGCCGGCCGTCGCAGCGGCGGGCCGTCGGGCCAGTCGCACCATGAGCACCACCAGGACGGCCAGGAACACCCACATGTTGATCGAGTGGATCCGGACGACGTCGGGGATGGCCCAGCCGAAGCGGGGCGAGGCGGCGTCGCCCGCGTGCGGGCCGGAACCGGTGACCGCGGGGCCGGTGAGCATGAGGCACCACGCCAGGGTGACCGCAGCCCGGGACAACCAGAGCTCGCCCCGGTCGACCACGACCCGCCGCCGGCCGGGCGGCCGGCCGGCCCGCCAGACCAGGACGACGGCGTTGGTCACCAGCACCATCGACAGGACGAAGTGTCCGGCGACGGCGAGCGGGTGGAGCTCGACGAGCACCGTGATGCCGCCCAGGACGATCTGACCGATCACGCCGGCGACCAGGCCGAGCGACAGCCACACCAGGTCGCGCCGGTAGGGCCGGCGTCGCAGCGATCCGAGCACGGCGGCGGCGACCGACAGTGACACGAGCCCCGTGAACAGCCGGTTGAGCTGTTCGATCGCCTGGTTGGGCGTGGACACGGCGAGGAACTCATCGGGCTCGCAGTTGGGCCAGTCGGAGCAGCCCAGACCGGATCCCGTCAGCCGGACGGCGGCACCGGTGATCACGATCGCCACCAGCATCCCGAGGGCGGCGACGGCGAGGCGCCGGTAGGTCGCAGGACGCACGGTGAGTCGTTCGGCGGTCCGGGGCACGGGGTCAGGCTAGGCGCAGGTGGTGGCCGACCGGGAGGCGCGGCCCCGACCGTCCGGTCGTGACGCCGGCCACTCCCTCCGGCCCGTCGCTCCGGAGCGTCGCTCGGGATCGTTCCCCGGGGATCGTGCGGGTCACCCGTGCTGGCAGCCCGTGCTCGGCCGCCCGTATCCTGACGTCCGGCATGGTCGCTCCCGCCGCACCGGCTCCCCTCCCGCTCACGACGCGGCTCGCCGGGTTCGTCGCGCTCACCAAGCCCCGGATCATCGAACTCCTGCTCGTCACGACGGTGCCCACGATGATCGTCGCCGAGGGCGGGTTGCCGTCGGTGTGGCTCATGGTCGCGACCGTCATCGGCGGCACCCTCGCAGCCGGCGGTGCCAACGCCATCAACATGGTCGTCGACCGTGACATCGACGCCCGGATGGAGCGCACCAAGGGCCGACCGCTGGTCACCGGGGTGGTCACGGCGCGGGAGGCGCTCGTCTTCGCCGTCGGGATCGAGGCGCTGGCGTTCGTCTGGCTGGCGCTGCTGGTCAACCTGGTGTCGGCGCTGCTCGCGCTCGCAGCCTGCCTGTTCTACGTCTTCGTCTACACGCTCTGGCTCAAGCGGTCCTCGAGCCAGAACATCGTGATCGGCGGGGCCGCCGGTGCGGTGCCCGTGCTGATCGGCTGGTCCTCGGTGACCGGGACGGTCTCGGTCACGGCGTGGCTGCTGTTCGGGGTGATCTTCTTCTGGACCCCACCGCACTTCTGGGCGCTCGCGATCCGGTACCGGGACGACTACGCGGGGGTCGACGTCCCGATGCTCCCGGTGGTGGCCGACGACCGGTCGACGGTCCGCCAGATGGTCGCCTACGCCGTCGTGGTGCTCGGACTGAGCGTTGCGGCCGGGTTCACCGGGTCGCTCGGCATCCTCTACCTGCTGATCGCCGGGGTCGGCGGCGTCGCCTTCGTGTGGAGCTGCGCCGACCTGCTCCGGAATGCCGAGGCGAGCCGGGCGATGCGGGTCTTCACCTACTCGATCTGGTACCTCTCGGCGCTGTTCCTCGGGATGGCGGTCGACGTCCTCGTCCGCAACGGTCTCTGACCCTCCGCTCGCTCCCCGCCGGCCCTCGGGAACTGCGTCCCGGCGGTTTGCCACCCGGGTTCTGGCCTGCGGTAGTGTCCGCGGGTCGCTCCACCCGGAACGCACCGGGCCACGGCGCCTCCGCACGGTCGAACCGGTCCTGACGGGCTCCGTGCCGGTGGTCCCGGGCTGCGATCCGCGGGTGGCACGGCGGTGTGCGGGACGAGAGCGTGTCGCACGGCGGTTCGGATCAGGATCGTGAGGGCAGTCGACAGATGGCAGTGACCGAGACACCACCCGAGAGCCTGGGTGCATCCGGCGGAACCAGGTCCGTGCGACCCCAGACCCCGCTGGAGCGGCTCCTCGGCGGGGCCGACCACACGACCCTCGGTCGGGCGTTCGTCGTGGCCGGTCTCGGCTGGTTCGCCGTGGCGATCGTCGCCCGGCTCCTCGTCGGCGTCGACATGGTGGCCGACAACGGGGTGCTCGGCGGTGCGCTCGGTCTGGTCTCCAACAGCGCCCGGGTCGTGGGCCCGCTGGGGCTGGTGGGAGCGCTCGCCGGCGTGATGTACCTGCTCGTCCCGCTGCAGCTCGCCTCGCCGGCGATCTCGTACCCCCGGGCTGCTGCCCTCGCGTTCTGGACGTGGCTGCTCGGAATGTTCGTGTTCGCCGTGAGCGTCGCCTTCGACGGCGGTATCGGCGGGGCGAACACCGAGGCCGCCCGCCTGGGGAACGTCTCACTCGGTGCGACCCTCGCCGCGCTCGGCCTGGCCGCCGTCTGCGTGGCGACCACGGTCGTCACCCACCGACCCGCCGGGATGGGTCTGGCCCGTGTTCCGTTCGTGTCGTGGGCCGCACTGCTCGGTTCCTCGCTGTGGATCCTCACCCTGGCGGCGGCCTTCGCGCACGTCGTGGTGGGCCACGTCTCCCGGTTCCGGGCCCCGGGGCTGGCGGAGAACTTCCTGACGGGGATCGTCTGGCTCACCCGGGCCCCGGCGGTCTACGTGCTGGCCATCCCGGTGCTCGGCATCGCCGTCGACGTGGTGAGCGCCACCACGGGCACCAAGGTCCGCTTCTACGGTGCCGCCCAGGGCGTGATCGGTGCGTTCGCCATCCTCTCGATCGGGTTCTGGGCCCAGACGGACCGGTCGGTCAACACCGTCGTGTGGACGTTGTTCGCACTCGCCATCGCCCTCCCGGTGCTCGGACTGCTGGGACTGCTCGGAGACGCCGCCCGACGTGGCGGGCTCCGGGCCACCCCGGCGCTGCCGCTCGTGCTCGTGTCGGTGCTGCTGCTCCTCGGTTCGGCCGTCGCCGGCCTGCTGTGGTCGCTCAACCTGGCGGGGTCCGGCGTCCTGCTCGGTTTCGACGTCCGACTGCTGGGCGCGGCGCAGGTGACGTTCGTCGGGGCGACGATGGTGACCGGGGTGCTCGCAGCGGTGTTCCACTGGGCGCCGCAGTTCTGGGGCGCCCCGGTGCGCCCGGGTCCGGCGTGGGCCGCCTCGCTCCTGACGATCGCCGGCGGCGGGCTGCTGTCGACGCTGATGCTGGTGCAGGGTCTCGTGCAGCGCAACGGTGAACGACCCGCCAACCAGCTCTTCGGTGTGATCGTGGTGGCCGCGGCCCTGTGCTACCTGCTCGGGGTCCTCGCTGCGCTCTCGGCGATCCGCGGGGCCGTCGACGCCGCCGCTTCGGCAGCGGACGACGCAGCGACGACGGACGACGCGACCTCGGTGCAGGGCGCCACGCTCGAGTGGGCGCTCCCAACGCCCGCCAGGGGTGACCGGATCCCCGACGACCTGCCGACGATCGACTCGCCGTACCCGCTCGCAGCGGAGGGCGACCAGGCTGAGGAGGTGTCCCGGTGACCGAACTCGCCACCTTGGACCTCGACGAGATCGAACCGGCACCGCCGCTGCGCCGACGGGAGCTGCTGTTCGCCACGGCGTTCGCCACGGCGGGGGTGGTGATGGTGTTCGTCACGCTGCTCGGGGCCTATCTGGCGGCTCGCAACGCCGCCGGAGACCTCTGGCTCGAGGGCTCGCGGATCCCGCTGACGCAGGCCAACATGCAGATGGCGACCATGGTCATGGCGGCGGTCACGATGCAGTGGGCCGTCTACTCGATCAGCCGGGACGACCGGCTCCACGCCTACCTGGCGCTCGGTGTCACGCTCCTGCTCGGGCTGGCGTTCGTGAACCAGACCACCTTCCTCGTCAAGCAGGCCAACGTCGTGCTGGCCGAGCCGGGCGGCGGGCTCTTCTACTCGCTCGTCGGGTTCCACACCGCCATGGTCGTCGTCGGCCTCGCCTACCTCGTCCTGATGTCGTTCCGGACGCTGGCCGGACAGTTCTCGAGCCGTCAGCCCGACGGGATCTCCGCACCGGCGGTGTACTGGTACGCCTGCGTGGCGACCTACGCCGCCCTGTGGATCGTCTACGTGATGAAGTGAGCAGCTGATGATCACCAGGGGTTCCAAGTTCTTCTTCGCCGCCGCAGGTTCCTGCTACGTCCTGGCGCTGCTGTACGGATTCATCACGAGCGCGTCCGATCAGTCGGGCGTGTTCGGCGTGTTCTCCGACGGTGGCGCCGTCCAGGCGATCGTCGGGCCGTTCAGCTTGGGCTGGCTCGGCGGTGTCGGTGAGCACGTCGGCTACACGGTGCTGATGGGCGCCGCAGCGGTCCTCGCCGGGTTGGGTGGGTTCACCACGGCGTTCCGCGACGGCAGCGTCGAGGCCGTCGCCCAGATCACGCCCTCCGGTGAGGCGGGACCCGTCGCGGTGCCGAGGGGTCTCAGCTACTGGCCGCTGCTGACGGCGTTCGCCGTCACCGTGGCGGTCGTCGGGCTGGCGGTGAACACGGCGTTCTTCGTCCTCGGTGCGGTGCTCATCGTCGTGGCCGGCTTCTCGTGGACCGTGCGCACCTGGGCCGAGCGGGCGGCCGCCGACCAGGCGGCGAGCAGTGAACTCCGCCACACGATGCTCGACCCGCTCGAGATCCCGGTGCTGTCCCTGGTCGCACTCGGCGTGGTGGCGGTCAGCATCTCCCAGATCCTGCTTGCCATTCCGGTCGCAGTGGCCACCTACGTGATCATCGTGCTGGCGACGCTGGTGTTCGTGATCGCCGTGGTGCTGGCCAACCGGCCCCACCTGAAGCGCTCCCTCCTGATCGGACTCCTCGTCGGCGGTGGCCTCCTGCTGATCGTCGGCGGGATCGTCGGCGGGATCCTCGGCCCGAGCCACGGCGGCGGGAGCGAGGAGGGCCTGGGCGGTTCGCCGATCGTGTCGGTCGTGGGCGATACTGGCTCCGGTGCCGGTTCCGCCGGGTTCTGAGCGTTTCGAGCGGGTTCGAGGGACGGACGGAAAGGACGGGAATGCCGAGGAATCGCAAGGCCACCGTGGTCGCCCTGATCAGCACGGCGGCAATCCTCCTGGGCTTCTGGCTCATCATCCGGACCATCGGGCAGCCGACCGGCAAGCCGCTCAACACCCTGGCCCCGTTCGGCCAGCAGGCCCAGGACATCCAGAACCTGACGATCCCCGTGTTCGCCGTCGCCGGCGTGATCTTCGTGCTCGTGATGGTCGCCGTGATCTGGATGGTGGTGCGGTTCCGCGCCCCCGACGACGCCGTCGAGGGCGAGCACGAGCCGGCCCAGACGCACGGCAACACGCCGCTCGAGATCGGTTGGACGATCGTGCCGGCGGTCATCCTGGCGGTGCTGGCCGTGCTCAACGTCCAGACGCTCCTGCGCCTCGACGACACCGGCGAGAACCCGCTCGAGGTGACGGTCGCCGGGCAGCAGTGGTGGTGGGAGTACCGCTACGACCTCGACGGTGACCAGACCCCCGAGATCGTCACCGCCACGCAGATGGTCATGCCGGCGGGTCGCGACGTGACGGTGAAGATCCAGTCGAACGACGTGATCCACTCCTTCTGGATCCCCTCGCTCAACGGCAAGAAGGACGCCGTGCCGGGCCGGACCCACGAACTCGTGTTCAACTCCGACAACCCCGGGATCTACGAGGGGCAGTGCACGGAGTTCTGCGGCCTGTCGCACGGGGTGATGCGGATGCAGGTGAAGGTGCTCCCGCCCGCCGAGTACGACGTGTGGATCCGGGAGATGACCAAGGCGCCGGCGCAACCGACCTCGGCTGCGGCCTCACGGGGCGAGGCGCTGTTCGTCGGGCAGTGCGCCCGATGCCACGAGGTCAACGGCCTCACACCGGACAGCACGCCGCCGTTCACCTACTCCGACGAGCCCTCACCCGACTACGGCGTTGAGGTCGACTCGTCCCTGTCGTCCAAGAACGCGCCCAACCTGACCAACTTCATGATGCGCCAGACCTTCGCCGGCAACCTGCTCGCGCTGTGGGAGGGCGACGCGGCCACCGCCGTGGTCGCGGTCCCCGGTCAGGTCCCGGGAGCCACACCCGACAAGGTCAACATCAAGCGGTGGCTCCGCAACCCCCAGGACGTCAAGCCCATGGATGCCGAGAACAACCAGGGCATGCCCAACCTGAACCTGTCCGAGGACCAGATCGACGACCTGACCGAGTACCTGGTGACGCTCGGTCCGTCGACCCGACCTGCTGCGTGACGGCCGACGGCGCCGTCGTTACCCTGACCGACACGAACCCGACTGAGGACCACGACCCATGGCCATCACCGAGGAACGTCCCCCGCTCGAGCTGACCTCCGGCGACCTCCCGCCGCTCGAGGTCGAGACGCTCGGCGTCTTCCACCGGCCCCGGGCCACGCACGGCTGGGCCTCGTGGTTCACCACGGTGGACCACAAGAAGATCGGGATCATGTACGGCTTCGCGTCGTTCTTCTTCCTGCTCGTCGGCGGGTTCGAGGCGATCCTCATCCGGACCCAGCTGGCGGTCCCGGGCAACAAGCTCCTGTCGGCGGACCTCTACAACCAGGTCTTCACCATGCACGGTGTGACCATGGTGTTCCTCGTGGTGATGCCGCTCGCAGCGGCGTTCGCCAACTACCTGCTGCCCCTGCAGATCGGGGCGCGCGACGTGGCGTTCCCACGCATGAACGCCCTGTCGCTGTGGGTGTGGCTGCTCGGCGCCATCTTCTTCAACACCTCGTGGTTCCTCGGCGGAGGCGCCGACGGTGGGTGGTTCAACTACGCGCCCAACTCCGGGGTGGTGTTCTCACCCAGCCACGGCATCGACTTCTACGCCGTGGGCCTGCTGATCATGGGCATCGGCTCCACGGTGTCGGCGGTCAACCTGACGGTGACGGTGCTCAACATGCGGGCGCCGGGCATGACGCTGATGCGCATGCCGGTGTTCACGTGGATGACCTTCATCGTCCAGGTGCTGCTGGTGTTCGCCCTCCCGGTCATCACCGTTGCGCTGATCCTGTTGACGGCCGACCGCATGTTCGGGGCCACGTTCTTCGACGCCTCGGCGGGCGGTGACCCGTTCCTGTGGGAGCACCTGTTCTGGATCTTCGGTCACCCCGAGGTCTACATCATGATCCTGCCGAGCTTCGGGATCGCCTCCGAGGTCATCCCGACGTTCTCGAGGAAGCCGATCTTCGGCTACCCGTTCATGGTCGGTTCGGGCATCGCCATCGGTTTCATGGGGTGGGGCGTGTGGGCCCACCACATGTTCGCCTCGGGCATGGGGCCCATCTCGGTGTTGGCGTTCTCGCTCGCCACGATGTTCATCGCCGTGCCGACCGGCGTGAAGATCCTCAACTGGATGGCGACCATGTACGGCGGTCGGATCCGCTTCACGACGGCCATGCTGTTCTCGGTCGGCCTGGTCGCCATGTTCACGATCGGCGGCCTCTCGGGCGTCACCCACGCGTTCGCCCCGATGGACACCCAGCAGACCGACACCTACTACATCGTCGCCCACTTCCACTACGTGCTGTTCGGCGGGGCCCTCTTCGGCCTGTTCTCGGGCATGTACTTCTGGTGGCCGAAGATCTTCGGGTACTTCCTCAACGAGAAGCTGGGCAAGTGGCACTTCTGGTTGATGATCCTCGGCTTCAACCTGACCTTCGGTCCGATGCACATCCTCGGTCTGCAGGGCATGATGCGACGGACCTACACCTACACCGAGGGCCAGGGGTTCAACGGCTGGAACCTGGTGGCGACCATCGGCGCCTACCTGATCGCCGTGTCGATCCTGGTGTTCATGTGGAACGTGATCCGGAGCTACCGCCAGCACCGGGCCAACCCCGTCAACCCCGGCCCGGACCCGTGGGACGCACGCTCGCTCGAGTGGATGGTCCCGTCGCCGACGCCGGAGCACAACTTCGACGAGGTGCCGGTGGTCGAGGACTTCGACGAGTTCTGGCACCGGAAGTACGGCCACGACGAGCAGGGTCGACCCGTGCGCATCGCCGCCACCGAGGACGTCGTCCAGAAGGGCGACGCGACGGACGTGCACCTGCCGTCGCCGTCGTACTGGCCGCTCGTGCTGGCCGCCGGACTGCCGCTGATCGGCTACGGGCTCATCTTCAACCTGTGGTGGGCGCTCCCGGGGGCGATCCTCCTGATCGCCGGGATCTACGGCTGGGTGCTGGAGCCGTCGACCGATCCGTCGGCCGGCCACGGTCACGACGACGACCACCACCACGACGGTGACGACGGCGACGCTGCGGCGCTCGAGGAGCCCTCTGGCGACGAGGCCGACACGGCTTCCGGCGACGAGGCCGGCGAGGGTGCCGGCGTCGCTTCGGCGGACGAACCCGAGCCGGCGATGGCCTCGGCGTCGGCCGATGCAGAGGACGGGGGATCCAAGTGACCGACGTGGCGCTCGAACCGGTCGACGACGTCGAGTTCCCCGACGACGTCCACGCGACCTCCACCGGCATCTCCAACCCGAAGTTGGCGATGTGGACCTACCTGGCCTCGGACTGCCTCCTCTTCGGCGGCCTGATCTCCACGTACCTCCTCTACCGCAACCGGCCGGGGAACATCCCGGGCCTGTCGGGGTCGGATCTGCGCGCCTCGGAGCTGTTCAACATCCCCTTCACCTCGATGACCAGCTTCATCCTGCTGATGAGCTCGCTCACCATGGTGCTGGCGGTCAACGCCGTCATGCGTCGGGATGTGGAACGGATGCGCCTGTGGCTCGTCGCCACCTCGGTGCTCGGTGCGATGTTCCTGGGTGGCCAGATCTACGAGTTCGCCGAGTTCGTCAACTACGGGCTCGGGTACACCTCGAACGTGTCGGCGTCGGCCTTCTACACGCTCACCGGCCTGCACGGCGCGCACGTGGCGGTCGGTGTCCTCATGCTCATCTCGGCGACCGTGTACTCGATGCGGCGCCAGTTGAACGCCGAGGCGGTCGAGACGCTGGGCCTGTACTGGCACTTCGTCGACATCGTCTGGGTGGTCATCTTCGCCATCGTCTACCTGATCCCCTGAGGAGCGGTTCGTGAGCGCAACCATCGACGTCGACGACGACTCGCCGGTCCACCCGGGCGAGCACCACGACCACGGCCCGAGTGACGGCACCTACTGGAAGGTCTTCTGGGCACTCGTCGTCATCACGGCGCTCGAGGTCTCGACCTACTTCTGGGACGTCTGGTTCGGCGAGTCCTCGTGGACGTTCGCCGTGCCGCTGCTGCTCGTCCTGATGGTCGTGAAGTTCGTGCTGATCGCCTCGGTGTTCATGCACCTGCGATTCGACTCGAAGCTGCTGACCCGCATCTTCTACTTCGGCCTGGCGCTCGCCTGCATCGTGTACCTCGCAGCGCTCGCGGTGATGAACATCTTCACCGACAACGGCAACCCCTGGTTCAACGACCCGCCTCCCGCCGTCACGCCCAGTGCGGTGGTGACCGGTGAGACGACCGGAGGGGGCATGGGCGGCTGATCCCGGACGGGGTCACTCCCAGCGGAACCACCTGACGGCGGCCAGCGGGGCCGCCGCAGCCCACAGGGTGAGCGTGATCCACGCCCACGGAGCGACCGAGGCGTCCGGTGTCAGCGACCCGGTGGTGATCTCGACGAGGGGAGCCGCGGGGAGGACCCGGGAGACCGCCGCCATCGGCCCGGGCAGCTCGTCGACCGGGACGATCATTCCCCCGGTGAGCAGCAGGACCAGGTAGAGGCCGTTCGTCACCGCCAGCGTGACCAGCCCCGGAAGGGTGCCGGCGATCAGCAGTCCGATGCCCGCGAAGGCCAGGGTGCCGAGCGCCAGGCCGGCCAGCGCCGGCAGCCACCCGGCCATCGGCGGCCGCCACCCCAGTGCGAACGCCACGCCCGTGAGCACGGCGAGCTGGACCACCTCGGTGAGCACCACGAGCGTCGTCTTCGCCGCGACCCAGCGCCCGGTCCCGAGCGGTGAGGCGCCGAGCCGCTTGAGGACCCCGTACTGCCGTTCGAACCCGGTGCCGATCCCGAGCGAGACCATGGAGGTCGACATCACGGCCAGGGCGAGCGTCGCCGGGGCCACGTAGTCCACGGCGCGCTCCGTCGGGACGGGGACGACGTCCACCAGCGAGAAGAACACGAGGACCAGCAGCGGGATGCCGAGGCTGACGAGGAGCTGCTCGCCCTGCCGGGACGCGAGTGCCACCTCGGTGCGGAGCTGTGACGCCCAGGCGCTCACGATGCGCTCCGGTCGTTCCCGCCACCGGTCAGGTCACGGTAGACGTCCTCGAGCCGGCTCCCGCCGGCACGGATCTCCGTGGCCGTCAGGCCCTGCTCGGCGAGCCAGGCCCCCAGCCGGGCGATCTGTTGCGGGTCGGCGGGTCCGTCGACGACGTGGGTGCCGGACCCGACGGTGCGCGCCGGTGCGCCGAGTGCCGCGCCGAGTGCCTCGAGATCCACCGGATCGTGGCAGCGGAACCAGAGCGTGGTCGAGCGCTCGCCGGTGAGCTCGCCGAGCGAACCCTCGGCGACGACCCGTCCGCCGTCGACCACCACCACGTGGTCGGCGATCCGTTCGGCCTCGTCGAGGTCGTGGGTCGTCACCAGCACCCCGGTGCCCTCCCGACGGAGGTCCGACAGCGTCGAGCGGATCAGCTCGCGGCCCTCGAGGTCGATGCCTGCGGTCGGCTCGTCGAGCAGCACGACCTCGGGCCGTCCCACCAGGGCCAGCGCGAGCGAGAGCCGCTGCCGCTCCCCGCCGGACAGCCGGCGCACGGTGGTGGTCGACCGGTGGGCGAGCCCGACCGAGTCGAGCAGCTCGTCGACGTCGAGCGGGTCGTCGAAGAACCCGGCGTACTGTCGGAGCACCTCCCGGGGTCGGATCGCCGGCTGGATGCCGCCCTCCTGGAGCATGATGCCGACGCGGCGCACCAGGTGGCGGTGGTCCAGCACCGGGTCCATCCCGAGGATGCGGGACCGTCCCGCAGCGGCCGGGCGGAACCCCTCGAGGTGCTCGACCGTGGAGGTCTTCCCGGCACCGTTCGGACCGAGGATCACGGTCACCGCTCCGGCCCGGGCGCTGAACGAGACGCCGTCCACGGCCACCAGATCGCCGTAGCGGATCACCAGGTCCCGGACCTCGACGACCACGTCCCCTCGGTCGGGTGAGGTGGCGGTGGGCACGGGCGGAAGCTATCGCCGGTCGACGAGTCCGGGCACGTCGGCCGGGTGGTGGGCCAGGACGGCGGCTCCTGCGTCGCGGAGCTCCTCGGCGCCGCCGTAGCCCCAGGTGGCCCCGATGCAGTCGATGCCGTGTGCCCGAGCGCCCTCCACGTCGTGGTGGCGGTCACCCACCATCCGGCACCGGTCCGGTCGGGGGTCGCCGAGTGCGGTGAGGGTGCGGGCCAGGACCTGGGACTTGGTGGTGGCCGTGCCGTCCATGGTGGCCGCACCGACCACGGCGAACCGGTCGGTCAGGCCGAAGTGGTCGAGCATGGTGTGCGTCGGGACCTCGCCCTTGGAGGTGGCCGTGGCCAGTGTGTGCCCGTCGTCGGCGAGCCGGTCCAGCATCTCGGTGACGCCCGGGTAGAGCTCGCTCTCGAACACCCCGGTCGTCAGGTAGCGCTCCCGGTAGGCGGTCACCCCGGCGTCGAGGTGTTCGTCGGGGACACCGAGGTGGGCCAGCATCAGGTGGAGGGGCGGTCCGATCGCCCGCACCAGGTGCGCCCGGGGTGGGACCGTCCGCTCGAGCGACTCGAGGGCGTGGACCGCGCTGCGCACGATGCCCTCCTCGGAGTCCCACACGGTGCCGTCGAGGTCCAGCAGCACGATCACCGCCCCACTCTCGCACGGGGCGACGCCGGTTGGCCCCGACGGTCCGCTCCCACGCCGGTCGCAGGCAGGGGCACCGGGGTTCGGGACCGCACCCCCGGACCGCTACCGTGCCCGCATGCTCGACCTGCGGCTGATCCGCAACGACCCGGACACGGTCCGGGCCGGCCTCGCCCGACGGGGCGAGGACCTCGCACCGCTCGACCGGCTCGTGGAACTCGACACCGAGCACCGCTCCCTGACCGCCGAGCGCGATGCGCTCCGCGCCGAGGTCCGGACGCTGTCGAACCAGGTGGGGGCGCTCCACCGGGAGGGGCGAGGTGACGAGGCAGTGGCGCTCCAGGAGGAGTCGAGGGCCCTCGGTGAGCGGGAACGTGAGCTCGACGTCCGCTGCGACGAGGTCGCCGCATCGGTGCGCGACCTGCTGCTGCGCCTCCCCAACCTGCCGGCGGCCGACTGTCCGGACGGTGACGACGAGCGCGACAACGTCGTCGTCCGCGTCGAGGGTGCCGAGGGTGCCGACTGGGCCGACCACCAGCGGGTCCCGCACTGGGAGATCGGGGAGCAGCTCGGCATCCTGGACGTCGAACGGGCGGTGAAGCTGTCCGGGTCGATGTTCGTCATGTACCGCGGCGCCGGGGCGGCCCTGGTGCGGGCGCTGTGCCAGCTGGCGATCGACCGCAACGTCGACCGCTACGAGGAGGTCCGTCCCCCCACGCTCGTGCGCACCGACACGCTCACCTCGACCGGGCACCTGCCCAAGTTCGCCGACGAGGCCTACCACCTCGAACGTGACGACCTCTGGGCCATCCCGACCGCCGAGGTGCCGCTGACCTCACTGCACCGCGACGAGATCCTGCCCGAGGCCGACCTGCCCCGGCGGTTCGTGGCGCACACGAGCTGCTTCCGCCGCGAAGCCGGCTCGGCCGGGAAGGACACCCGTGGACTCCTGCGGGTCCACGAGTTCGACAAGGTCGAGATCCTGGCGCTCGGCACCCCCGACCAGGCCGCCGAGCTGCACGCCGAGATCCTCGCCCGGGCCGAGGGCCTGATCGCCGAGCTCGGTCTCGCCTACCGGATCCTCGACCTCTGCGCCGGCGACATCGGCAACAGTGCCGCCCGCACCTTCGACATCGAGGTGTACGCCCCCGGTGTCGACCAGTGGCTCGAGGTCTCGTCGGTCTCGTGGTTCAGCGACTACCAGGCGCGGCGGGCGAACCTCCGGTTCAAGCCGACCTCCGGGAAGGGCACCGAGGTCCTCCACACCCTCAACGGCTCGGCGCTCGCCGTGCCCCGGGTGTGGGCGGCGCTCGTCGAGACGCACCGCCGACCCGACGGCACCGTGCGGATCCCCGACCTGCTGCGTCCCTACCTGCAGCCCTACCTGGGCGGTGAGGGGCCGTTCCGCTGAGTCCGCCCCGGCAGCGGGCCGGTCAGGCCCCGAGCACCAGCCCGACCGTGGCGGCGGCCACGGCACCGACGACGGTGAGCACGGTGTAGGTCGCTGCGTGCCACCGCCGGCCGGAACGCAGGTGCTCGGCCAGCTGGGTGGCGAACGTCGAGAAGGTCGTGAACGCCCCGAGCGCGCCGGTCACGGCGACGAGCTCCCACCCGCCGTCGAGTCGGGCGTGGAGGAACCCGGCGACCAGGCTGCCGGTGAGGTTGACCACCAGCGTCCCGGTGGGGAACGTCGGCCGGTCCAACAGCGAGGTCAGGCCGACCCGCGCCCACGCGCCGAGCACACAGACCGTGGCGAAGGCCGCGATGGTCACCGGAGTCCGTCCCCGTCCGGTGCCGGGGCTGCGAGCCGGCTGCCCGCCCACGCCGCCGACACACCGGCGGTGACCCCGAGCGTCACCCACGCGAGGGCGACCAGCGGTCGCCCGTCGAGCAGGTCCTCGGCGAGCTCGACGGCGAGGGCGGACCAGGTGCTGAGGGCACCGCAGAGTCCCGGACCGATCAGGTCCCCGACCGTGGCCGAACGGATCCGGCCCGAGCGGATCGATCCGACCGACCACCCCAGGATCGCTGCAGCCGCCGTGTTGACCACCAACAGCCCGAGGTGGGGGTCCACGCCGGTTGCCGACAGGGCGAGCCAGCGGAGCCCGCCACCGGCGACGGCGCCGACGGCGACCGCGGCGAGTCGTCGGTCGGGCACGGCCCGACTCTACGGTCCGGGTCCGTGGCGACGTACCCTCTCGGCGTGGGCCTCGAGCACCGGATCGACTACGACTGGGGAACCCTCGACGTCGACGACGTCGACGGTGACCCGATCGTGCAGCTCGGGGCGTGGTTGGCCGAGGCCGAGGCCCAGCAGGTGAGCGAGTTCAACGCCATGGCACTGTGCACGGTCGACGCTGCCGGCCGCCCGAGGGCCCGCAACGTCCTGCTGCGCGGCCTCGACGACGGCGCGCTCCGCTTCTTCACCAATCGCGACAGCGTGAAGGGTTCGGACCTGGCGGCCGACGGTCGGGTGGCGCTCCTGTTCAGCTGGCTGGGCATCCACCGCCAGGTGCGCATCCAGGGGGTGGCCACGGCGATCGCCGACCCGGACAGCGACGCCTACTTCGCCTCCCGGCCCCGTGACAGCCAGCTCGGCGCGTGGGCCAGTGCGCAGTCGACGGTGCTGCGCGACCGTGCACAACTGCTGGACCGGCTCGCCGAGGTGACGGATCGCTTCGACGGCGGTGAGGTGCCCCGTCCGGCCAACTGGGGTGGGTACGACGTGGTCCCCGACGAGTTCGAGTTCTGGCAGGGCCGGCCGAGTCGTCTGCACGACCGTGTGCAGTACCGACGTGAGGGCAGCGGCTGGGTGGTCGAGCGCCTGTCCCCCTGAGGCCGGTCCCCTGGGGTCGTGACCCGGGGGTCCCGACCGTCAGGTCCCCTCGGGTGTCCGGCGGTCGACCTCGGCGGTGACCGGGTTCGCCCGTCGACGGTGGCCGAACCACACCGCGAATCCGACCGCGGTGCCCACGAACACGATGGCGCCGAGTGCCAGAGCCGCTGCGCCGACCCCTTCGATCCACCTGCTGGCGGCGCTCTGGATGTCCCGGACGGCTCGTACCGGTCCGCTGGCGCCCCGGCCGTCGAGCTCCTGCAGTTCGATCCAGGCGTAGTAGGTCACGAAGCAGCCCGCCAGGATGACCAGCACTCCCGAGGCGCGCTGGACGTACGGCAGTGCCCGGCGGAAGGTCGTGACGATCCCCGTCCTGGCGAGCGCGACCGACACGGTCAGCACGGCGAGCAGCGCGCCCATCCCCAGGGCGTACGCCACGAACGTCGCCGTCGAGGACAGCAGGTCGGCGTCGTCGAGCGTGATCGACACGATCGAGATGAACACCCCGATCGAGCAGCTCAACGAGGCCACTGCGTAGGTGACGCCGTACAGGTACATCGAGGCCAGCTCGCGCCCGTCCCGGGTGAGCCCGACCTTCGGCAGGCGCACCGTCGGCTCGAAGCCTCGGGTGATGGCGACACCGAGGACCACCAGCGCCACCCCGACTCCCATCGTCACGTACGGGAGGCGGGTGGCCACGACGCTCGAGATCGACGACCAGATGAGACCGACCACACCGAACACCGTGACGAAGCCGAGCGTGACGGCCATCGACACCCACAGCGCCCGCAGGACGGGTGGTCTCGACGGTGTGTCCGCCCCGGGGTCGTCGATGCCGAGGAAGTACGTCAGGTAGGCCGGGAGGAGCGCGAAGCCACACGGGTTGATCGCCGTGAGCATCCCGGCGGTGAACGCGAGGGCCAGTCGGCTGGTGTTCACGGGACCGCGACGCCGTTGCGGGCGAGCAGGTCGGCCAGCGCGGCGTCGTCGAGGGCGCCGTCCACCTCGTCGAGGACCCGACCGTCGGCACCGACCAGCACGGTCCTGGGCAGCGCCGTCCCGCCGAACACGGCGAAGATCGATCCGGTCGGATCGGCGGCGTTGCGGTAGGTCACGCCGGTCCGGGCGATCTGGCGCTGCGCCGCCTCCGGGGTGTCGACCACGTCGACGCCGACCACACGAACGGCCCCGTCCGCCCGCTGGGCGAGTCGCTCGAACACGGGCATCTCGGTGATGCACGGGGGACAGGTCGACGCCCAGAAGTTGAGCAGCAGCGGCGTGCCCTGCAGCTCGGTGAGCGGCTGGCGTCCGCCGTCGAGGTAGCGGAGCTCGACCGTGGGGGCCGGTTCGCCCACGCGTGCGACCGGTGTGCCCGCGGGGACGGCAGGGCCGACCGTCAGGTCCGACAGGGCGACCGCCGGGTCGACGCCGCTGCCCCGGTCGAGCACCCGGAGGGCGACGAGCGAGAACGCCGCGGCGACGCACAGTCCGACGAGCGCAGCGGACACCACGATCCGGGGGGTGACCCGGCGCCTCCGGGGGGTTCCGCCGTCGGTGGCCGACGTGCCGGCCACCCGGTCCGCGTCGACGCCCCCGTCCGAGGAGGTCTCCCCGTGCTCGGCGTCGTCGGTGGGTGTCGTGGTCATGGTCGAAGGACCAGCTGCGGGGCCGTCCCCGGGCCGGAGTCCCGGTCGACCTGGGGGCCGGTGCCGCTCCTGAGGCTACGGCACCGGCCCGGACCGCTCACACCGGCTCGGGCTGGCGGGTGCGGGCGACGAGCCCCCGGTAGACGTCCGGCAGGTCGACCGTGGGGAAGGTGTCCTCCGGTCGGGGGTGGCGCGGCGGCCGACCACGCCGGCGCTTGTGCAGGACGATCCGGCCGTCGACGAACAGGTGGCCGCCCCAGACCCCGGCGGGCTCCCGGTTGGCCACGGCGGCATCGAGGCACTCCCTGCGGACGGGACACGCCAGGCAGAGACGCTTGGCTGCAGTGATGTCGTCGAGGTCGTCGGAGTAGAAGCCGACCGGCGTGAGGTCGCGGCACGCCGCCCGGTCGTGCCAGGCCAGTTCGTCGGTGGCGAGCAGGCTCAGGAGGTCGTCGGCCCGTCCTCCGGACCGGTCCGACGCGGACGGGGTGTCCGTGGTGACCGCGGCGGCGGCGGTGGGGGTCGGGGTCGGGTTGGGGGTGGGGATCGGGATGGGGGTCGGGATTGGGGTCGGGATCGGGATCGGAGTCGGGGTGGGTGCGTCGGTGTCGTGCATGTCTCGCTCGCTCGGTTCGGCTCGGTGGGGTTCGGTGGGGTTCGGGCGGTGGGTGCGTCCGGGTCGTCCGGCGGTGAAAATCACGAGAGCCGCCGGGAGTGTCCTCCCGACGGCTCTGAACCCGCTTCCGCAGTGCTGGTGATCAGTGGTCGATCACGTGCGGTGGGGCTCCCCGTCGGGGAATCGGTGGTACCCGAATCGATACGTCGGCTGCGCGTGCGGCCGCTTCAGCCGGAGGTCCGTGGTCGGGTACCGCAGTGCCGTGTGCCACGAGCCGGCCTGCCAAGGATTCGCCCGCCACGCCCGAGGGCGCGCCGTCTCCACGGCGGGCGTCGCCGGGGCGGTGGGGGTCGGGCAGGTGGTGGTGGTGGTCATCGTCTCGGAGATGGTCGACCAGCGCGGCCGGTGCGGCGGTGCTCGTCGGGGCCGAGCGAACCACGCCGTCCCGGGGTCGTCAAGTGATTAATCGGTCGGACCGTCGGGAGCTCCACCGGCGGTGGGGACCCGGAACACCGTGGACCGCCAGTGGCGCAGCTCGGCGACGGACTCGCGGATGTCGTCCATCGCCCGGTGGGCGGCGGCCTTGCGCGGCTGGGCGGCGAGCGCCTCGGGGTACCACCGGCGGGCGAGCTCCTTGACCGTCGAGACGTCGATCGAGCGGTAGTGGAGGTACTCCTCGATCTCCGGCAGGTACGCCGCCAGGAACCGACGGTCCATCCCGATCGAGTTGCCGCACAGCGGCACGGTGCGGGGCTCGCTCACGTGCTGCATGATGAACTCCAGGGTGGCGGCACCGGCGTCGGCGAGGGTGGTGGTGGAGGACCGGATCTGCTCGAGCAGACCGCTCGAGGTGTGCATCTCGAGCACGACCGGCGCCATCGACGCCAGTGCATCCTCGGGGGTGGCGACGACCAGGTCGGGGCCCTCGGCGACGACCTCCAGGTCGTCGTCGGTCACCAGCGTGGCGATCTCGACGATGCGGTCGACGGTCGGGTCGAGCCCGGTCATCTCGAGGTCCATCCACACGAGCACCCGTGCACCCTAGGTGCCGGGGCCGGAGTTGGTGCTCAGGTATGGGAATCGTTATCATTACGTCGTGACGCGTCATCGTGTACCCCGCTCCGCCGACACCCGACTGCTGGTCTCAGCCGTGCTCGCAGCACTCGCCACCGTGACGCTCGCAGCATGCGGCTCGGAGGAGTCCGCCTCGACCACCACCACGTCGGGTGCGCCTGCGACCACGCTGGCCGAGACCACCACGACCGTGGCCGCCCCGGCGCCTCCGCCACCCTGCCCGGTCGAGCCGATCCAGGTGGTGGTGAGCGTCGACCAGTGGGGTGACATCGTCGACCAGCTCGCCGGGGAGTGCGCCACGGTCACCACGGTCATCTCCTCCTCGGCACTCGACCCGCACGACTACGAACCGTCGCCCGCCGACATCGCTGCGTTCACCGATGCCGAGATCGTCGTCGTCAACGGCTGCGACTACGACCACTGGGCCGCCGACACGGCAGCGGAGCTCAGTCCGACGCCGGTCGTCGTCGACGCCTGCGAGGTGGTCGGCAGGACCGATGGCGACAACCCGCACATCTGGTACGGGCCCGACTTCGTGTTCGCCGTGGCAGCGGACGTGACGGCGCAGCTCCAGCAGCAGCTACCGGCGGCCGCTGCGTACTTCACCGATCGTGCGGCGGCCTGGGACGCGAGCATGCAGGGGTACCGGGACGAGATCGCCCGGATCAGGGAGGCGTTCGCTGGTCGGACCTACGCGGCGACCGAGTCGGTGTTCGACGACATGGGTGATGCCCTCGGACTGGCCCGGACGACACCCGAGGGCTTCGCGCAGGCGGCCGCGAGTGAGACCGATCCGTCACCGGGTGACGTCCAGGCCTTCGACCAGCTCCTGAGCTCGGGTGGTGCCGGCGTGCTCGTCTACAACGTCCAGACCGAGGGCGCCATCCCGCAGCAGGTACGAGCGACCGCCGAGGCTGCCGGTGTGCCGGTGGTCGACGTCACCGAGACGGTGGCGGAGGGCGCCACCTCGTTCGCTGAGTGGCAGGTCGCCCAGCTGCGGGCGCTGTTCGCGGCGCTCGACGGACAGGGCTGAGGTCGGGTGCCGGATCCGTCGGTCGGGTCACCCGTCCCGGGTGACCGGGTGGCCGGAGATCCGGCCGACGAGCCGGCGGTCCGTCTGCAGGGGGTGTCGGTCGCCTACGGCGGACGCACCATCTGGTCCCACGGCGACTTGGAGATCCCCTCGGGCGGACTCGTCTGCATCATCGGACCCAACGGGTCCGGCAAGACGAGCCTGCTCCACCTGCTGCTCGGGATGATCCCGCCGGCCAGCGGAACGGTCGAGGTGCTCGGCGCCCCGGCCCGCCGTGGCGACGCCCGGATCGGCTACGTCCCGCAGCGCTTCGGCGACTCCGTCGGCGACGCCATCACCGGCCGCGACCTGGTCCGGCTCGGCCACACCGGGAGCCGGTGGGGTCTGCGACGTGACCGGCAGGTCACCGCCGAGGTCGACGCGGCGCTCGACGCGGTCGGGGGCCGGGAGTTCGCGTCCCGGCGTCTGGCGACGCTCTCGGGTGGCCAGCAGCAGCGGATCGCCGTGGCGCAGGCGCTCGTCGGGTCGCCCGAGATGCTCGTGCTCGACGAACCGCTCGCCAACCTGGACCTGCGCAACCAGCGGGACGTGGTCGACCTCCTGGTCGGACTGCGCGAGCAGCGGCATGTCACGATGCTCGTCGTCGTCCACGACCTGAACCCCTTCCTGCCGCACCTGAGCGGGATCGTCTACCTGCTCGACGGCCACCCCCACTACGGCGCCGTCTCCGACGTGGTCGACGGCGACCTGCTGACCCACCTCTACGGGACGTCGATCCAGGTGGTGCGCACGGCGACGGGCGACCTGTACACGAGGGCCCGGACGTGACGGCGCTGCTCGCCGAGATCGGCTACCAGTCGAACTGGGTCGAGATCCTCGGTGCGCCGTTCATGCGCAACGCATTCATCGGGGGAGCCCTGGTGGCGCTCGCCGGGGGGATGATCGGCTACTTCGTCGTGGTTCGCGGGGGCGAGTTCGCGGCGCACGCGCTCGGCCACATCGGGTTCCCCGGTGCGACCGGTGCGGTCCTGCTCGGACTGTCGCCGACGCTGGGCCTGGGGGTGTTCTGCGTGGCCGGGGCCCTGGTGATCGGCGCGCTCGGGCACCGAGCGCGTGAGCAGGCGGTGGCGACGGGAACGGTGCTGGCGTTCGCGACCGGGCTCGGCATCCTGTTCGCGTCGATGGCGACGAGGAACACCTCGACGGTCACGAGCGTGCTGTTCGGCAACCTGCTCGCGGTGTCGTCGGACCAGATCGTGGTGTTCGCCGTCGTGGCGGTGGTCATCGCCGCGGTGCTGGTGGTGGTCGCCCGGCCGTTGACGCTCGCCTCGGTCTCACCCGAGGTGGCCGCGGCCAAGGGCGTGCCGGTGCGTGCGCTCGGCACCTGCTTCCTGGTGCTCATGGCGCTCGCCACGACCGTGGCGGTTCAGGTCGTCGGGACGCTCCTGCTCTTCGCGCTCCTCGTCACACCGCCGGCCGCGGCGTTGCGGTTCAGCGCCCGGCCGGTGGTCGTGTGTGGGTTGGGAACGCTGTTCGGGCTGGTGTCGGTGGTGCTGGGGCTCGTCGTCTCGGTGGTGTTCAACCTGCCACCGAGCTTCTTCATCGTCACCGTCTCGACGCTGATCTGGGCGACGTCGCTCGTGTCGACCAGGGAGCGCCACCGGAGCACCGCCAACGTGTCGGAGTGACGGATCGGCGGGCGCGGCACCCGTCCTGATCCGTGATCGCTCTGATCAGTGCTCGTCGTAGTGGTCGCCGTGCGCGGCGTGCCGGTGGCCGTCGTGCAGGTAGTCCACGTGGTCGCCGTGGGGCACCGCCTCGTGGCCGCAGTCGGGGCCGTGGACGTGGTCGTCGTGGCCCTCTGCGACGACGTGCAGACCGGACACGTCGCACTCGTCCCAGTGGTCACCGTGGGCGTGGTGGGCGTGGCCGTCGTGCAGGTAGTCGACGTGGTCGCCGTGGGTCACGGCGACGTGCCCGCAGTCGTCACCGTGGAGGTGGTCGTGGGCCTCGTGGACGGTGTGGGTGCTCATGGTTCCTCCCGGGGTTCGCAGGTGTGGGTGAGGGCGTCGCGCACGATGTGGGCGACGTGGTCGTCGGCGAGGGAGTACAGGACCTCCCTGCCGCGACGTTCGGTGCGGAGCAGGTTTGCGGAGCGCAGGACCCGGAGGTGCTGCGAGACGAGCGGCTGGTCGACCCCGAGTGCGTCGACCAGCTCGTGCACGCACCGTGGGCCAGCCCCCAGGATGTCGACGATGGCGACCCGGGTCGTGTTGCCGAGTGCCCGGAACAGCTGGGCGGTCTCGTCGAGGACCCGGGCGTCGGTCACATGCGAACATTAGCATGTGACGATGTCTCCGGGTGGCGCGCCCGATCGGCCGTTCCGGGCCGGGGGCGGTCTTGCGAGCCCTCGGCCCGGTGAGCGATCCTGTACGGCCGTCCGAGCGCTCGAGAGGAGCCCGCCATGCCAATGGTCTGTCAGGTCACCGGCCGTCGACCGCGCACGGCCAAGAACGTGAGCCACTCCCACCGGCGGACCAACCGCTGGCAGTACCCGAACGTCCACCAGAAGCGCTACTGGCTCCCCAGTGAGCGTCGCTGGGTCAAGCTCTGGGTCTCCACCAAGGGGATGAAGACGATCGACAAGCGCGGCATCGAGCGTGTGGTCGCCGACATCCGGGCCCGCGGGGAGAAGATCTGATGCCCAAGAACGACAAGCGTCCGATCATCAAGCTGCGGTCGACCGCCGGCACCGGGTTCACCTACGTGACCCGGAAGAACAAGGTCAACAGCCGGGAGCGCCTGGAGCTCAAGAAGTACGACCCGGTGGTGCGCAAGCACGTCGTGTTCCGCGAGGAGCGCTGATCCACCGGGAGCCGGGGCCCTGCTGCGGGGCCCCGCCGTCGCCGGACCCGGTCCGGGTGACGCTCCGGGCAACGCCGGTGCCCGGCGTCGGCCACTAGGTTGGCCGACGTGCTGGAGGTTCCCGTCGTCCGACTCGACGCCGGGCTTGACCTGCCCGAGTACGCGAAGCCCGGCGACGCCGGCGTGGACCTCCGGGCGAGCGAGGCGGCGGTGCTCGCACCGGGTGGCGGCCGTGCGCTCGTCCCGACCGGGATCGCCGTGGCCATCCCCCGGGGGTACGCCGGCTTCGTGCAGCCGAGGAGCGGTCTCGCGCTGCGGCACGGCGTGACCTGCCTCAACACCCCGGGCCTGATCGACGCCGACTACCGCGGTGAGCTCAAGGTGCTGCTGGTCAACACCGACCCGACCGAGGCCTTCGAGGTCCGGCGCGGGGAGCGCATCGCCCAGCTGGTGATCCAGGCGGTCGAGCACGTCCGGTTCGTCGAGGTCGATGAACTCGACTCCACCGAGCGGGGCGAGGGCGGGTTCGGTCACACGGGTCGCTGAACGGGCCGCTGAACGGTCCGCCCGGTCGCCCGGCCGGACCTCAGCCGGCGAGCTGCACCGGGTGCAGGACGTCCACCCACATGCTCGACACACCCAGGAGCAGGAACGCACCGACGACCGCCAGTGCCACCGGCTGCAGCCTACGGGTGTCGAGCTGCAGTGTCGGCCGACGACGGATCCTGGCCAGGACACCCTCGGCGACCACCACCACGGCGTGGCCGCCGTCGAGCGGCAGGATCGGCAGCAGGTTGAGGATCCCGACGCTCGCCGAGAACAGCCCCGCCATGACGAGCAGCTTCCCCTGCTCACCGGCGAGCAGTTGGTCCGTGACCTGGGCGCCGCCGACCACCGACAGCATCCGCTGGTCGGGTGCCTGGCCGCCGGCGACCGAGGCGGCGTAGTCGCCGGCGCCGGTCACCAGGCCGTACATCGAGTGCAGGGTCCCGGTGGTCACGTCCCAGAGCAGGTCGAACGATCCGAGCACGATGCGGGCCGGCGTCGGGTCGATCGTCGGGCTGGTGGCGGCGTAGAGCGCGAACAGCACCAGGGCCAGTACGAGGTTGGACAGCGGCCCCGCCAGGATCACGGCCAGCCGGCGTCCTCGTGACGCAGCGCGGTAGGTGAACGGCTCGAGGGAGGACTCGACCTGCTCGGCCGGACCCATCCCGGGGATCTTCACGTAGCCGCCGGCGGGCAGCAGCTTGAGGCCGTACCGCAGACCGTCGCGCGTTCGGGCCGACCACACGGTCGGTCCGAAGCCGACGAAGAACTCGACGGGTCGCATGCCGCACCGGCGCGCCACGACGTAGTGGGCCGCCTCGTGGACGACGATGAGCCCGACGAGCATCCCGAGGAACACCGCTGCACCCGGGACCACGACGGCGAGCGCCACGACCGCCGCCACGAGCACCGCACCCCGCACGGGGTGGAACTCGCGCCGTCGGCCCTCGGCCCGGCCCGCCCGTCGCCAGGCCACCCACCAGCGCACCGGTGCCGGGTCCCGTCGGACGACGGTGATCGTCGGAGCATCACCGGGAGTGGAGGGCGTCGCCGGGTCGGCCTGGCTCACGGCGTCACCGGGTGACCCGGTGGCTGCCGGGTCGTCGGTGACGGTCTCCGTCTGCAGTCGGCGCATGCGGCGAGGGTAACGGTGTCCGTGGCCGCTGTCCCGGGCGGCGAGGGGGCAAACCTCCCAGGACGACCGGGCGACGGTGGGTCGTCCGGACCAGTGCCCGCTCACCCGACGGTGAGGACTTCGCCGTCGGGGACGAGTTCGGTGCGCCTCGGTCGCCCGTGCTCGAGGTGGTGGACGACGAGCCGGACCGGGTCGCTGCGTGAGCCGTCCCACTCGATCGCCGTGAAGGCACCGGGCAGGACGCCGCACCCGGAGTTGGCGTAGCGGACCGGCGTCCCACCGGCGTCGACCGGCCGGAGCATCGGGAAGTGGGTGTGACCGAGGATCAGCCACGGCCAGCCCTCGGCCGGTGCCGCCGCCGCGAGGCGTGCGAACAGGCGCTGCTCGTCGAGCGAGTCGAACCGCCGGTTGCCGCCGTAGCGGGCGTCGAGCGTGATCAGCCGGTTCTCCCCCCGGCCCGTGAGCAGGGCGTCGGTGGCGAGTTCGCCCGGGAGCCCGCTGAGCGCGCCGCCCGTCGGCAGGTCGTCGAGCCCGGACGCCACCCACGTGGCCGCCCGGCCGAGGGTGGCCAGTCCGGGCCCGTTCCACGCGTCGGTCAGGTGGCCGTGCATCACCACGGCCGCGACCGTCCCGACCGACGGCCCGTTCGCTGCTTCGGCGGCTGCGTCGGCGAGCACGATGGCGTCGGGGACCTCGACCCCCGGGAGGTGTGTCCGGAGCCGCTCGACGAGCCGGGGGTCGACCAGGACGTCGTCGTGGTTGCCGAGGGTGCGGTGGTAGCGGCCGGTAGCGGCGAGTTCGGCGAGCAGCCCGTACAGCGGCCGGTTGTTGCTGACGATCCGGTCGAGGTGGTCGCCGAGCAGCTCCTGACGGGTGTGGTCGGCGAGGGGGCCGGCGACCCCGGCGGCCAGTCGACCCACGTCGTAGGTGGCGCCCCACGTCGAGCCCCCGACCATCCAGAAGTCCTCGACGTCGCCGTTCTCGACGATCGACCAGCCGTCCGAGGCGTAGGCGGCGACGACGTCGAGGTAGAGGCCCTTGGTGCCCTGCCGGGCCGGCCAGTCGGACCGGCCCGGGACGCAGCGGTGCAGGTCCGAGGTGAACACGAACCGCCCGGACGCATCCAGGCGCACGGGCCGACGCACCGGCAGGGGACCCGGCCGGTCCTCGCACGTCGCCCGCAACTGCTCGGGGAACCGGTCGATCCGCCCGAGCGCCGTGCGCTGGGACCGCAGGGTCACGGCGGCGGCGACGGGAACCGTCGCCGGCAGCGACGCGGTGGCGATCCCCGCCTTGGCCAGTGCCCAGGTGCGGGCCGCCGGACCGGGGGTGTCGCCGGGCCCCACGGCCGGGCGATCACCGTCGGGTCCCGATCCGTCCAGCAGGTCGGCGATCCCGGCCGCAGCGCGCCGGATGGTCCGTCGCCACGATTCGGGGAGGAGGTCCACCGCGTCACGCTACGTGGGATCGTCACCGCCTGCACGCCCGGAGCCCCGGCAATCCGGGCCATCTCGGACGCTCAGGGTGGTCTCCACGTGTCGCTCGGTGTTCCCCGCGAAAGTCGCTCGTTGTTCCTCGCGAAAAAGGTGTCAGTTCCCGGTTGCGCCGACTCCTGCAGTCGACGGCGGCGAGGGAGTCGCCACCGAACCAGGAGACAGGACCATGCACACCAACCACACCACCGAACCGATCACCGCCACGACCACCGCCACGGCCACCGCCACGGCCACCACCCGCCACCGGGTCCGGGACCTCCGTCCGGCCCGCCGGGTCGCCCGTGGCGCCGCCGCGCTGGTCCTCGCCGCCTCGGCGGCGTTCGGCGCGACGGCGATCACCGCCGGAGCCGCGGGGGCCTGGACGCCGGCACCCGACGGCCCGCTCGGCGGGCACTGGACGCCGCAGCTCCCGGCCGAGCCGCTGCCGACCCTGCCGCCGCTGCCGAGGTTCCCCCGGGTGACCTTGCCCGACTCGGCGTTCCAGCCGGTGCTGCCCGACACGCCGCTCGTGCCCGTGACGCCGGTCGGGCCCGTCGACGACGGCGGTGCACCCGACCGCCCGGCCGACGAACCGCCCTGGCGGATCCCCGAGATCGACGCCGGCCCGATCGACGCCGACGACCTGTACCTGGATGATCCGCTGTGCGAGTTCGTCGACTGCAACGTGGAGCCCGAGGTCCCCGTCGAGCCCGAGGATGTCCCCGACGACACGACCACGACGACCATCCCTGAGGACCTGGGCTACCCCGACAGCGAGGGGCTCGTCGACCCCGAGGGTCTCGGCTACCCCGACGGCGAGGGCCTGGACGAGGCACCCCCGGCACCGGAGGACCTCGAGCCGGTCCGGGCCGAGTCGGCGACCGGGTCGCTCGCCTTCACCGGGTCCGAGCTCGCCCTGCCCATCGCCGGTGCCGGACTGCTGGGCGCCGGCGGCCTCCTGGCCGGGATCTCGGTCCTCGCCCGTCGGGCCCGGTCCGGGCGGTCCTGACTCCCCGCCGGACCCGGCCGCCGCACGGCCCGGGTCCGGTGCAGGGACCGCCCCCGCTGCGGTTCCGTCCCCCTGAGCGCAGCGGGAACCTCCGCACCCACCGGCCATCCGTCCGGTGGGTGCGGTCGCGTCCGGGCGTAGTCTCGGCCCGGACGACGGAGGTGTCGACGTGACGATCAACGAGCGAGGACCCGACGGCGACCGGTCGTACGCAGCGGTCGCGGACCGGTTCTCGATGCCGCTCGACGAGGCGATGATGACCCAGCGGGCCGTGCGCAGGGTCCTGCCCGACCCGGTCGACCCCGACATCGTGCTCCGCTGCATCGAGTTCGCGCTCCGGGCGCCGACGGGCTCCAACGGCCAGAACTGGGAGTTCGTCGTGGTCGAGGACCGTGAGGTGCTCGCGGCGTTCGCCCGTCGGTACCGTTCTGCGTGGAGGATCTACGGCGGCATCGGCGAGCGGGTGACCGCCGGCGATCCGGCGATGTCGAAGGTGCTCCGGGCCGTCGAGTGGCAGGTGGACCACTTCACCGAGATCCCGGTGGTGGTGGTCCCGTGCCTCCGTGGGGCGACCCGGTTCGCTCCGTTCCCGACGCTCGCCCAGACGAGCCACTACGGCTCGATCTACCCGAGCGTGCAGAACCTGCTGCTCGCGGCGCGGTCGGTCGGTCTGGGCGCCTCGCTGATCACGTTGCCCCTGTGGAGCGTCACGATGGCCCGACGGACCCTGGGCCTGCCGCTGAACGTCCAGCCGATCTGCATGGTGCCACTGGGCTGGCCGCGTGGCCGGTACGGACCGACGACACGCCGTCCCGTCGGCGACGTCGTGCACCGCGACCGCTGGGGCGAGCAGCCCTGGCGGGGGTGGGAGCCACCGGGTGCCGACGGTGCCGGAGCGTCGGAGTCGCCGGCGACCTGATCGGGCTGCCCGGGTCGACACCGGACGGTCGTATCCGGGCAATAGGGTTGCGGCATGTTCCGCACCGCCCCCAGGCTCCGACTGCTCCCGGTCGTGCTCGCCGTGCTCGCCGCAGCGGCGCTCGTCACCTCGTGTGGTGACGAGCAGTCCTCGTCCACGACCGCCGTGGCGGCGACCGGTGGCTCGCAGGACGCCGACGAGGCTCCCGCGTCCACGACCCCGTCGACGGCCGGGTCGTCCGGCTCCTCGGGCTCGACCGCGGGCTCCGGCGCGGGGTCCGGTTCGGTCGATCCTCCGACGACCACTGCCGGCTCCGACGGGCCGGTCGGTGCGGCCGAGCAGGCCGTCGACGAGGCCTTCGGCGCAGCGCCGTGGGCGGGAGCGATCACCGGGGTGTCGATCTCGCCGGGTGAGGAGCTGATCGTGTCGATCTCGACCGGCGACGAGACCCTCCCGGCGCTCGAGGTGTGCGAGGCCGCCCGGGGGGCGCTCGCCGGGGTCGACGGTGGTGCGTCGGCCACGATCAACGTGTGGTTCGCCCCGGACCTCTCTGCCGACGGGGGTGACGAGCGGGTGCTCGCCACATCGCTCGGTGGCGTCGAGTGCGAGCTCGTCCGACCGGCCGAGTGATCGGTCCTCGCAAGGGTCACCCGGGACTCAGGTCGGTCCGGTCGTCGCCCGATCACAACGGGGTGGACAGCTCGACAGGTCCCGGTGCACCGGGTGGGGTTCGGGGTTCCCGGACCGTTCGACGCAGCGGGTCGGTCCTCGCGATGGTCGGGCTCGCACTCGTCGTGGCGACCGGTTGCCTCCGGGTGCCGCTGCCCGGGCCGCCGCCCGGTCCGCAGCCGGACCGGATCGCCGTCTACGGGGACTCGCTCCTGCACTCGGCAGGCCCCCGGTGGCGCTGGATCATCGCGTCGTCGCTGCCCGACTGGGGCACCGTCGACCGGACCGAGTGGGGGACGGCGCCGTGTGACCACCTCGAGCAGATGGAGGCCGACGCCCGGTCCCGCTGGAACATCAGGGTGGTGGTGCTCGCCTACTTCGGCAACCAGGCGACACCGTGCACGCAGGGCCACGACGTCGAGACCCTGTACCGAGCCGACCTGCTCGCTGCGGTCGAGCTGTGGCGGACGCAGGGTGTCCGGGTCGTCCTGGCCGTTCCACCCGGCCGGGTCGACGACGAGCCCCTCAGCCCCGGGGCCCGGGCGGCGCTCGACGTCGCCGAGCAGGGTGGAGTCGAACTCGTCGACCTGACCGGGACGTTCGTGGACCCGACGACCGGCCGGTACGCCCGCGAGCTCGACGGTGAGGTCGTGCGGGCCGACGACGGCGTCCACCTGTGCGAACCGGGACCGCCCGACCCGCTCGTCTGTCCGGCGGATGCTCCCGGGGTGGTCCTGTTCGCCGATCCCGTCGTCGATGCTGCCGTCGGACAGGCCCGTCTGGTCAAGTGACCGTCGGCCCCGGTGCGGCGACCGGGTTCAGCCCCCTGCGCCGGTGGTCTGGGGTGCACCGGTCGATTCGGGTGCACCGGTCGTGGCCGTGACGACCAGGTCCTCGGTGTACTCGACGGGGACGTCCCACGCCTCGACGACCCCCGGCCCGAGTCCGGCCCCGGACTCGTCGAGTCCGAGCCCGGCCCGCAGCTCGGCGACGGTGAAGCTCTGCGTGATCGCCCAACCCACCTGGGTGTCGATCGCCTCCGGCTGGCAGCCGTCGACGGCACCGGCGGCCAGGCCCTCGGGCAGGTCGAACCCGATCGACTGGGCCAGTCCGATCAGGTCGCTGCCCGATCGCACCGCCAGGCAGACATCGGTGAAGGAGTTGTGGCCTGCACCGTCGATGACCACGAGCCGCTTCGGTGGCGCCATCCCGGCGTAGGTGGCGCGCACCTCCTCGACGGGGACGAGGACGTCGACGAGTGCAGCGATGTTCATGGACGGCTTCTCGGGTGCCGGGATGTCGGCCCGCCCTGCGGCCGCCCAGCCGACCGCCACGTCGACCTGCGGTTCGCTGAGCGCCGTCAGCACGGCCCGACCACCGGCCGAGTGACCGACCGCCCCGACCCGTTCGGTGTCGGTCAGTCCGGCGAGCACCCCACCGGCGGAACCCACCAGGTCGATCGTGTCGAGCAGGACCTCGACGTCCCGCTCCGGTGCCCGCGTGACCTGACCGGTGACGAGCGCCGCCCGACCCCGCTCGATGTGATCCGGTGCCGCCACGACGAAACCCCACGACGCGATCCCCCGCAACAGCGCCGAGGCGTCGAGCCGGAACGAACCGAACCCGTGGGAGAACAGCACGAGCGGGAACGGACCGTCGGTCGACGCCGGCACGTCGCGGAACGTGTCGGCCATGGTGACCGTGAGGATGTCCGGCGAGGTGCCCGCTGGCAGGAGGCCCGGGGCCAGCGCCGCCAGGTTGTCGGGCAGCGCGTCGAGCTGGCTGTAGGTGGCCACGGGCGTGCCGGCCGGGACGGCCGTGGCCGGGTACCAGACCTCGACCTGACGGTCGGGGAGCGACAGGGAGGTCACGCCGACGGCGAAGGGGCCCGGCTGGGCGAAGGCCGGGTCGTCCGGCCCACCCGGAGCTGGGGGCACCGAGGCCGGGAGGGTCGTCGTGGTCTCGTCGGTCACAGCCGTGGACTCCCCGGACTCCGACGACGAACACGATGCAGCGAGGACGGCCAGGGCACAGGCCGCGATGACGACCGGGCGGAGGAGCCGGGGGAAGCGGGACGGAACGGCGGGGGACTCCGGAGGAGTCGGCGTGCGGTGCATCCGGTCAGTCTGGTGCACGAACGGGCCCGCCGACCCGCTGTCCGGGTGTGCGAGGATCGGCGGCGGTGGGGCGTCGACCACCGGGCCTCTAGCTCAACTGGCAGAGCAGCGGACTTTTAATCCGTCGGTTCAGGGTTCGAGCCCCTGGGGGCCCACGCGGATCACCGGTCGGGGACCGGTGAGCGGACTTTTCATCCGTCGGTTCAGGGTTCGAGCCCCTGGGGGCCCACTTCCAGCCCCTGCCCCCTCGCTCGGGGACACCGGTCGCTAGGCTGCGTGTGCGTCGAGCCGCCGGTTCCCCGACCCCGGTGGTGACGTTCCGGAGCGGTGCGGCCGCTCACGCCGATCCGAGGGGGCCAGCGTGACCAACACCAGTGACGACCGGGTAGTTGAACCCGTCGAGTCCACGATCGACACCGACCTCGGGACCCGGTTCGGTGAGACCTCGCTCCGCCGAACCCGGCGGAGCCGTCGCCTCGGCGTGCTCGCGGCGCTCGCCGCCGGGGTGCTCCTGCTCGCCGCCTGCGACAAGCCCCCGTACCAGATGGTCTTCCCGGTCGCCGGGACGAGTCGTTTCAGCGACACCTTCGGAGCGCCGCGCGGGCCGAACTTCACCCACCAGGGCGAGGACATCTTCGGCGCCAAGGGCCAGCCGCTGGTCGCCGTGACCGACGGGACGATCACCCACATGCGTTGGGGGACGGGCAGCCGTTCCGGCAACCTGCTCCAGCTGACCGATGACAGCGGCTGGTTCTACTACTACATCCATCTGAACAACGACTCCCCGGGTACCGACGACGGGGTCAACCGGTACGACCAGGCGTTCGCCGACGGCATCACGATCGGACAGCGCGTCAAGGCCGGGGAGATCATCGGCTACCTCGGTGACGCCGGCGACGCGGAGAACACCGCACCCCACCTGCACTTCGAGGTCCACAAGCCGGGTACCGGTGCGATCAACCCCAACCCGGCCCTGCTCGAGGCCCGCCGTTTCGTCCGGACCGACGAGCAACGGACCACCGACAGCCCGACCGGTACCGCCGAGGTCTTCGCCTTCAACGCCGACGGCTCCGTGCTCATCACGGGATTCGCCTTCGACGCCGTCCGCAACGACCCCGTGCGCGTCAGCGCGTACGTCGCCGGGAACCTGATCGCCACCACGACGGCCAACGGGGACCGTGCCGACCTCGCCCCGAGGGGTCGGGGCACTCGTCGCGGGTTCGTGTTCCCGTCGGTGGGTGCGCGCGGTGGGGGACCCGTCCCCAAGGGGGCGGAGATCTGCGTGGTGGCGCACAGCATCGGCGGTGGCGGGTCGGCCCGGATCGGCTGCTCGACCGCGCCGAAGTGATCCCCGCCGAGTTGCGGACCCGGTGACGAACGGACCCGATCCGAGCACCCCGGTCCTGGTCGGGGTCGGCCTCGGGCACCGGCCGCCGGACGGCGCAGCGGGAGCCACGCCGCTCGAGCTGATGGCCGAGGCGGCGCACGCCGCCGTCACGGACACGGGTGCACCCGGGATCCTGGGGCGGATCGACACGGTCGCGGTCACGGTCGGGAACTGGGAACTGCCTGATCCCGGCCGGGAACTGGCGCACCGGATCGGGGCCGGTGAGGTGCGGAGCATCAGGGCCGACGTGGGAGTGCTCCAGCAGGCACCGGTCAGCGAGGCGCTCGCCAGGGTGCGAACCGGCCGGGCCGACGTCGTGCTGGTCGCCGGGGGCGAGGCGATGGCCAGCCACCTCGCCGCGGTCCGAACCGGGGCCGAGCCGCCCGCCGACGTGCCGGTCCTCCCCGAGTCGGTGCCCGACGAGCACTGGCAGCACGACGACTCGGTCTCGGGCGAACTGGTCGCCGCATCCGAGATCACCGCCGGCTTCTGGGCGCCGGTGGAGCAGTACGCGTGCATCGAGACCGCCCGAGCGGCCCAGAACGGTTGGACCCGACGTGAGCTCCTCGACGACATCGGGGCGCTCTGGTCCGACCTCGACCTGGTCGCAGCCACCAACCCGCACGCCGACTTCGCCGGTCCGAGGTCGGCGGAGTTCCTGACCACGCCGTCGCCGTTGAACCGACCGCTCGCATCCCCGTACACGAAGTGGCTGGTCTCGCAGTGGAGCGTCGACCAGGCGGCGGCGCTCCTCGTGTGCTCGGCGGGCACTGCTGCCGAACTCGGCATCAGTCGGGACCGCTGGTTGTTCAGCCGCGTCGCCCTGCAGTCGACCGGGGCGGTGCCGGTGACGCGCCGCGCCCGGATCGACCGCTGGCCCGCCATGGGGGTGCTCGGCCGGGCCGCCGAACAGCACCTTGGTCGGCCGCTCGCCGAGGTCGAGCACGTCGAGTGCTACAGCTGCTTCCCGGTGGCCGTCAGGGTGCAGCAGCTCGAACTGGGACTGGACCACGGTCGCGTCCCGACCGTGACGGGCGGCATGACCTTCGCCGGCGGACCGTTCAACAACGCCACCTACCAGTCGACGGTGGCACTGGCCGGGTTGCTCCGCACCGATCCGGCAGCGACCGGACTGCTGACCACCGTGTCGGGTCTGCTCACCAAGCCGGCCCTGATGGTGTGGAGCGCCACGCCGGGACCGCACGAGGTGGTCGCCGACCTGGCACCGGAGGCCGCAGCGGCGACTGCGACGGTCCCGTCGCACGCCGACCGGCACGGCCGGGGAACGGTCGTCACGGCCACGGCGACCTACGAGGGGCTCGACCCGGTCCGGGCCTTCGTGGTCGCCGACCTGCCCGACGGTGACCGGTGGATCGGCGGCACCGAGGACCTGTCACTGGTCGCCGCCACCGTCGAGGGCGTCGTCGTCGGCACCGAGGTGGTGCTCGAGGGTGGGACCTGCCGGTCCTGAGGCCCGGGTCGGCTCCGGGGGGTCAGCTCCCGGGGGTCAGCTCCCGGGGGTCAGCTCCCGGGGGTCAGCTCCCGGGGGTCAGCTCCGGGGCGTCTCGTCCAGACCGTCGTTGAACTCGCGGTACATCCGGTAGACCTCGAGGCACGGTTCGCACACGGGCAGCCGCATCGGGTCCCGGGAGGGCACCCACACGTGACCGCACAGCGCCTCGACGGGGGTGCCGTTGATGCGGGCCTCGAGGATCTTCGCCGCAGCGTCCTCACCGGGCTTGGTCCGGACGATGTGGGCGACCGGGCCGTCCTCGGTGGAGTGGTCCTCGTCGGTCCGCCGTTCGATGGTCGTGATCCCGCCCGGGGTTGGTGCCGGGTCGGTCGGCCGGTCGCTCGAGGCGTGAGGTGCTGCGCGCATCCGGCCCATGTTCGCACGCTCGGGTGACGGTCGGCCCATCACGCACCGGGGTCCGGGGGCCCGCTCGGTACCAGCTCGATGACGGTGCCCCCCGGACCGGCCCTGCGCCCGACCTCGCGCAGGCCCGAACGGTCCAGGGCGTCCCGGAGGAGCAGGTCGACGACCGTCCGGTCCACGGGCTGCCCGTCGACGGTGCAGTCGTCCGGGAGCTCCACCTCGCCCCCTGTACCGCGGAGCCCCGCGATCCGGGCGACCACCGCCTCGAGTCCGCTCGGGTCCGGCGCGGCTGGCACCGCGGCCGGGGGCGCGCCGATCCCGGCCGCTGCCCTGGCGGCGCGCACCTGACGGAGCTTGAACACCCCGTAGGGCAGGACGATCACCGCGGCGACGAGCAGTGAACGGACCAACGTACCTGCGTCGATGTCGGCGAGGAGCTGGGCGGGTGGCATGGCCGAGGGGGAGCGTACCGGCAGCTACGGTCCTCTCCCGTGTCGATGGACGATCCGCAGCCTCCCGCCGGGCTGGAGCAGGGAGCAGGAACTGAACCGGAACCGGAGCCGGAGCCGGAGCAGGTGACCGTCGGTGCGGTCGGTGACCCCGGTGACCTGTCCGAGCTCGAACGCCTCGAGGCCGAGCTCGCCGCCGTGGAGTCGGCCATGGAGTCGCTCGTGGCCATCGCCGGGGCGTCGGAACTCGGTGACGCAGCAGTGGCGCAGATCCGGGCCGTCGTGAACGACGACCGCTTCCCGCCGCGCTCGGACGAGCCCGGTCCGGGCGCTGACGGCTAGAGGCTGTCGGGCACCGTCTCGTCGGTGAGCAGGTGGACCCGCTCGCCGAGCTGCCAGCCTGCGGTGCTGCGCACGAACCAGCGTCCGCCCAGGTTGGCGATGCGTTCCCGGGGCGCGCCGAGTGCACCCTCGGCGGCGAAGATCACCCCGGCGTGGGCGATCGCGAGCACGTACCCCGACGGATGGTCGCGGTGGGACGCCTCGAGTGCGGCGAGCACCCGGTCCCGGACCTGCTCGTCGGGTTCCCAGCCGTCCGGTCGGCGACCCGCTTCGAGCGCACCCGGGTCGAGCTCCTCGATCTCGGCCCGGGTCAGCCCCTGCCAGGCCCCGGCGTGGCGCTCGAGCAGGCCCGGCGACACGACCACCGGTCCGATCCCAAGTTCCTCGGCGATGATCGTCGCCGTGGTCCGGGCCCGGTCCAGTGGTGAGCAGATGATGGCGTCGAGCGCGCCGACCGCCCTGGCGGCCTGGAGCGCCTGGGCCCGGCCGCGGTCGGTCAGCGGCGGATCCTCCTGGCCCTGCCAGCGGCCGGCGGCGTTCCACTCGGACTCGCCGTGCCGGGCCAGGAGCAGGTGGGTCACGGGCCGACCGTACCGGACCGACGCCTGCCGACCCCTGCCCGGGGTCGCAGGTGGGGCTGCGGCCGGGAGCCGGGCCGGCCCGGAGCGCTAGCCTCTGGCCATGGCGGTGTTGCGGCTCTTCGCCCAGGCGCGCGTCGCTGCGGGGACCGGCACCGTGGAGTGCCCGTCGACGTCGGTGGGCGAGGTGCTCGACTGGGCGTCGTCACGGTTCGGTCCGGGGTTCGTCGAGGTGCTCGAGCACAGCGCCGTGTGGCTCAACGGCGAGCCGGTGGACCCGGGTGAGCGGGTGGGTGACACCGACGAGGTCGCCGTGCTGCCGCCGGTCTCGGGTGGTTCGTGACCACCGCCGAGCTGCCCAAGGTGACGCCAGTGCGCCGGAGCCGCCGGTCGGCGGCACCGGCGGCCGCTCCTGCCCGGCCCCGCCGTCCGGACCAGCCATCGTGGCTCGGTCGGACACCGGTCGCCGGACCGCGCATCCGTCTCGGGGTCCTCTGGTTCCTGGTCGCCGTCGCTGCGGCGACCGCGGGTCGGTGGGCCTCGGCGATCGTGTGGTCGGCGACTGCTGCGGTCGGTGCCGCCGACCTGGTCCGGGTCTGGAGGGACTGGGGCGGGGTCGCCGAACAGCGGGGTCCCCAGCGGGTCGTCGCCGGGGTCCTGGCGGGTCTGGCCACGCTCGCTGCGGCCATCGGGGTCGGGGCGAGCGGCGCCGCACTCGTCCTCGTGGGTGTCGCCGTCGTCGTCTGCACCGTCGTGCTCGCCCGGCGGGCGCAGCCGTCGCCCGAGCTCCCGCTCGCCTCGGTCCTCCCGGTGATCGCCTGCGCCCCCGTCGTGCTCGTCGTGCTCGAGGGGCCGCTCGCAGCGCTCTTCCTGATCGGCGCCGTGTCCATGTACGACGCCGGGAACTTCCTCATCGGTGCCCAGGCCCGGCGGGCGTGGGAGGGCCCGGTCGTCGGCGTGATCGGCGTGCTCGCAGTGACCTTCACCATGGCCGCCCTGCAGGCCCAGCCGTTCGACACGGCGACGGCGTGGGTGGCGGGTGCGGTCCTGGCGGTGGCGTGCCCGCTCGGGCAGGCGGTCCTCACGGCGTTCCTGCCGGCCCGTGACACGCTCGCCGTGCGGGCCCGCCGCATCGACACGTACCTGGTGGCGGCTCCGTTGTTCCTGGCGGCCACCTGGGTGGTCGGCTGACCCCACTCGCCCGTCCCGCCCCGCCGCGCCGGTCCGGACCGAGACGGCGGTAGCGTTGCGGTCGTGGACCTGGACGCACTGATCGACGTCGACGTCCCGCAGGACCTCCCGGCGGCGTCGATGGAGGACCTCCGGCGGGCCCGGAACGAGCTGCAGGAGGTCGAGAACGGGCTCTCGTACGCGCGCCGCATGATCCAGGGACGGCTCGACACGGTGGCGGCCGAGGTCGAGCTCCGCTCGTCCGACGGCCCGTCGGACGACTCGGTGGTGGACCGGCTCCCCGCAGCGTTGGCGGCCGGTACCCGCAGCGCCGGGCTCCCGCGCCCCCCGCAGGACCTCGAACCGCCCGAGTGGGTCGACTCGCTCGTCGCCGAACTCGACGCCGTCGTCGGACCGGTCGAACTGGGGCGACTCTCCGAGCTCGACGCCGACCGGCTCCGGGTCATCACCGACGGCCTCGCAGCGTTCGAGCAGTCGGTCTCCTCCGCCCGGCGTGAGGTCCACGCCCGGATCGACCGGCTCCAGGAGCAACTCGTCGAGCGGTACCGGGCCGGAGCGTCGGTCGACGACCTGCTGCCCTGAGGTCGGCCGAGTCCTCCGGTACGACCGGATGGGCCCCACCGATGGGCCCCACTGATGGGCCCCACCGATGGGCCCGACCGACGTGCCTGACCGACGCACTTGACCCGCGGGTCCGGCGCGATCGGGGTGCGGTGGCCGACCCGCAGTAGCCTCGATCCGGTGAAGGACGACCTCGACCGCCGTTGGCAGGACCTCGGCGAGTTCATCCGTGAGCAGCGCAACGTCGGGCAGATGTCGCTCCGTCGTCTCGCCGACCTCGCCGGTGTGTCGAATCCGTACCTCTCCCAGATCGAGCGGGGTCTCCGCCGACCGTCGGCCGAGATCCTCCAGCAGATCGCCAGGGCGCTCGAGATCTCCTCGGAGTCCCTCTACATCCGGGCCGGGATCCTCGACCCGCCGAGCTCCACGGTCGACCCGATCGTCGAGATCCGACGCGACCAGTCCCTCACCGAGGAGCAGCGCAAGTCGCTGATCCGCATCTACGAGTCGTTCCGACGGGAGAACGAGCTGACCGGCGTCGTCGCAGCGCCGGTCGCACCGGGGGCCGGGCAGACCGCCGACCAGCCGCCGGCCGTCTGAGGCACGTCGTGACCTCGGTCGCCGTCCTGTCGCTGCACACCTCGCCGCTGGCACTCCCCGGCGTCGGTGACTCGGGCGGGATGAACGTCTACGTGCGCGAGCTCGCGGGCGGACTCGGCCGGGCCGGGGTCGACGTCCGGGTGTTCACCCGTCGGTGGGCCGAGGACCTGCCCGAGCGCGTCGTGGTCGAACCCGGGGTCGAGGTCGTCCACGTGGCCGCCGGCCCCCCGGACCTGGCCAAGGAGGCGCTGCCGCCCGTCGTCGACGAGTTCGCCCACGGTGTGGCGGTGGACATCGAACGCCGACCGGTCGACGTCCTCCACGCCAACTACTGGTTGTCCGCCGTGGCGGGACACGACCTGAAGCACCGGATCGACCTGCCGCTCGTGTCCACCTTCCACACGCTCGCCCGGGTCAAGGCCGACTCCGGTGACCCCGAGCCCGAGTCCCGGGTGGCGGCCGAGTCACGCGTGATCGGTTGCTGCGACACGATCTGCGCCTCGAACACGGTCGAGGCGGCGCAGCTCGTCGAGCTCTACGGGGCGGAGCCGACGAGGATCGAGATCGTGCCGCCCGGTGTGGATCGGGCGTTCTTCTCCCCGGGCGACCGGGCCGGAGCCCGGCGCGCCCTCGGGTTGGTCGACCGGCCGACGGTACTGTTCGTAGGTCGGATCCAGCCGCTCAAGGGCCCGGTGATCGCCGTCGAGGCGCTCGCCGCCATGCGGAACCGCGAGGCGCAGCTGATCGTGGTCGGTGGGCCCAGCGGCGTCGACGGCGACGAGGAGTGGGGACGGCTCCTCGAGGCGGTGGACCGGAACGACCTCCGGTCCCGGGTGCGGTTCGTCCCGGCGCAGCCGCACCACGTCCTGTCGACCTACTACCGGTCCGCCGACGTGGTGGTCGTCCCGTCGAGGTCGGAGTCGTTCGGACTCGTGGCACTCGAGGCGGCTGCGTGCGGCCGGCCGGTGGTCGGCGCTGCGGTGGGGGGTCTGCGAACCCTCGTCGAACACGGCCACACCGGGTACCTGGTCGACAGCCGTGCACCTGCGGAGTTCGCCGCCCGGATCGACGACCTCGTCGAGCATCCGGCACGTGCTGCTGCCATGGGCAGGGCGGCCGCCGAGCTCGCCTCGGGGTTCTCGTGGTCGACCACCTCGGCCCGGCTCCGACGTCTGTACGCGGATCTCGCCCTGCGGACGCCGACGAGGTGTGCGTGAGCGACGGACGACGCCCGCCCGACCCGGCGGTGCGACGCCGGTCGCTCGACCTCGTCGAGTCCTGGCTCGACCGCCTCGTCGTCGAGAACCCGGTGGTCCAGGCCGTGGAGCGCGACGAGGATCCGGATGTCGACCGCTGGTTCGTCCGGGTCACCGGTGAGGAGAAGTCGGTGTTCTCGGTGTGGTTCCACATGCAGCAGCGGTCGCTGCACGTCGAGACCTACGTGATGCCGGCACCGGTCGAGCGACACGCCGAGTGCTACGAGTACCTGCTCCGCCGCAACGTGGCGCTGCGCGGTCTGGCCTTCGCGATCGGTGACGAGGACGCCGTGTACCTGGTCGGCTCGGTCCTCCTCGAGCACCTCGACGAGTTCGAGCTCGACCGCCTGCTCGGCAGCGTCTACGCCTACGTCGAGCAGCACTTCCGGCCGGCCATGCGGATCGGCTACGGCAGCCGCTTCGGTGGGTGAGCCCCGGGTGCTGCGACCCGTCGACGCCCCTGCTCCCCGGTCGTAGGGTCGCCGCACCGGGTCGGTCGTGGGGAAGCGCGGCCGACCCGGCCGGTACGCTCCGACGCTGTGACCTCCACCGGACCCGGGTCCAGCGCCCCGGTCGAACTGCTCTTCCTCGGCGGCGGCCGGATGGGGGCAGCGCTCATCGGCGGCCTGCTCGCCGCTGGGCGACCGCTCGGGAGCGTGGCCGTCGTCGAGCGCGACGCCCGGCGGCGGTCCGAGTTGTCCGGGGAGTTCCCCGGCCTGCGCGTCGAGCCGTCGCCCGTTCCGGCACGCACGGTCGTGGTGTGCACGAAGCCCGGTGACGTGCTCGATGCGGTCGGTGCCGCGGCGACGGTCGGCCTGGAGCAGGTGGTGTCGATCGCCGCCGGCGTGGGCACCGGCGCGATCGAGTCGGTGGTGGGAGCGGTCCCGGTGGTCCGGGCCATGCCGAACACCCCCGCGCTCCTCGGCGCAGCGGCCACTGCCATCGCCGCCGGGTCCCACGCGGGACCCCAGGCGCTCGACGAGGCCGAGGCGCTCCTCGCCACGGTGGGCACGGTCGTGCGGGTGGACGAGCAGGCACTCGACGCCGTCACGGCGGTCTCCGGTTCGGGTCCGGCGTACGTCTTCCTGCTCGCCGAGCACCTCGCCGCCGCCGGCGCCGACCTCGGCCTCCCCGACGACCTCGCTGCAGCACTGGTGCGCCAGACGGTCCTCGGTGCGGCACGGATGCTGTGCGAGACCGGTGACGACCCGCAGGGACTCCGGGCAGCGGTGACGTCGCCGGGTGGGACGACCGCGGCTGCGGTGGCGGCCTTCGACGACGCCGGGTTCGACGCGATGGTCCGTCGGGCGGTCACCGCGGCCGCTCGACGCTCGGCGGAGCTGGGTGCAGCGTTCGGGCCGGGCGCTCCCGAGACCGGTGGTGCGGCCGAACCGTCCGGTGACGAGCGGTAGGTTCCGGACGTGGTCGACCGGACACCCGAGGGCGAGCTGCGCTACGACACCGTGTCGTTCCTGTCCGACTACGGCCGGACCGACGAGTTCGTGGGCGTCGTGCACTCGGTGCTCCACCAGCTCTGCCCCGGTGTGCGGATCGTCGACGTCTCGCACGACGTCCCGGCGTTCGACGTGCGGGCCGCCGGGCTGACGCTCGCCCGCAGCGTGCAGTACCTCGCTCCCGGGGTGGTCCTCGCCGTCGTCGACCCGGGGGTGGGCACGGCGCGCCGCAGGATCGCCGTCGAGGTGGGCGACGGCGCCTCCGTCCTGGTCGGCCCGGACAACGGACTGCTCGCGCCCGCAGTGGCCATGGTCGGCGGGGCCAGCCGTGCGGTCGTCCTGACCGACACCTCCCACCACCTCGAGGCCGCCGGCCCGCTCTTCGACGGGCGTGACGTGTTCGCCCCGGTCGCCGCCCGGCTCTGCGCGGGCGTCCCGCTCGAGGAGTTCGGCGAACCGATCGATCCGTCCGCCCTCGTCCCCGGGCTGATGGGCGTGTCCCGTGTCGAGGACGACGGCTCGATCGCGGCCGAGGTGCTCTGGGTCGACCGGTTCGGCAACGTGCAGCTCAACCTGGGACCCGACGACCTCGAGCCGGGGACGGAGTCGGTCGAGCTGCGCATCGCGGGCGTCTGGCACTCGGCCCGGCGGGCCGGTTCGTTCTCCGAGGTCCCGCCGGGCGGCCTCGGACTGGTCGTCGACAGCTACGGCATGCTCGCCGTGGTCGCCGATCGGTCCTCGGCGGCCGAGGAACTCCGGGTCTCGAGCGGCGACGAGGTGCTCGTCATCGCGGGCGACGGGACGACGGGCGCCGGGACGACGGGGGCCGGGACGACGGGGGCGGGGACGAGAGGGGCCGGGACGACGACGCCGGTCCAGCTCGGCCGGAGCGGGGCACCCCCGGCTGCGGGTGCCGACGTGGTGACGACCGGAGAGGGGAGCTGAGGTGCGACGGAACACGACGATCGCCCTGGTGATCCTGCTGGTCGTCATCTTCGGGGCGACCTTCCTGCAGTTGGTCGTCCTCGCCCGCTGAGGGGCCGGTAGGGTGCGAGGCCGGTGAACCTGGCGAACGTGATCGAGGCGCACGACGCCGACCGGGTGGCGCTGATCAGTCGGGGGCGGACGACGACCTACGGCGAGCTCCGCGACCAGGTCGCCCGACTGCGTGGGGGACTGCAGCGCCTCGACCTCGAGCCGGGCGACCGGGTGGCCATCGTGGCGGCCAACAACTGGTACGCCGTGGTCTCCTACCTCGCGGTCGTCGGGTCCGGACTGGTCGCGGTGCCGCTCAACCCCCAGAGCCCCGCACTCGAACTCCAGTGGGAGCTCGAGGCCGTCGGGGCGGCGGCGGTGGTCCTCGGGCCGACGGTGCAGAACACCTTCGCCTCGGCGGAGCTCGCTGCGGTCGGTTCGATCCGGCACGTGGTGCGGACCGGGTCGTCCGACGACGGCCTCGACCTCGACGAGCTCATGGCCGGCGACCCGGCCCCAGTGGTCGACGTGGCACCCGACGCCCTGGCCGTCCTCATCTTCACCTCCGGGACGGCCGGTTCACCCAAGGCGGCGATGCTCACGCACGCGAACCTGTTCGCCAACATCCAGCAGGCGCTCGCTGCACAGCCGGAGCGCCAGGGTCTCGACGACGTCGTGTTCGGGCTGCTCCCGTTGTTCCACATCTTCGGGCTGAACGTCATGCTGGGACTGTCGCTCGCCACCGGCTCGCAGGTGCTCCTCGTCGAGCGCTTCGATCCGTCCTCGGCGTTCGAGGCGATCGAGCGCCACGGGGTGACGGTCATCGCCGGACCCCCGACGATGTGGGCGGCGTTCGCCGGGATGCCCGGGGTCCCCGCCGAGGCGCTGGCCACCGTGCGCACGGCCGTGTCCGGCGCTGCGAAGCTCCCCGTCGAGGTGGCGCAGGCCGTGGAGGACCGGTTCGGGGTCCACATCGACGAGGGCTACGGCCTGACCGAGGCGTCCCCGGTGGTGACCTCGTCCGCCGGGACCGGTGCGCCGTTCGGGTCGGTCGGCGTCCCCGTTCCCGGCCTCGAGCTCCGCATCGTCGACGACTCGGGGGCCGACGTGCTCATCGGCGACGTCGGGAACCTGATCGTGCGCGGCCCGAACGTGTTCGCCGGGTACTGGGAGGACGCCGAGGCCACCGACCGGGTGATCGTCGACGGGTGGCTGCAGACAGGCGACATGGCCGTGGTCGACGACGCCGGGTGCATCTACATCGTCGACCGGGCCAAGGACCTCGTCATCGTGTCGGGGTTCAACGTCTACCCGGCCGAGGTCGAGGACGTCCTGCTCCACCACCCGGCGGTCGCAGGTTGTGCCGTGGTGGGGGTTCCGCACCCCTACACGGGTGAGACCATCCGCGCCTACGTGCAGGTGCACGAGGGGTTCTCGGTCGAGGAGGAGGAGCTCGTGGGGTTCTGCGCCGACCACCTGGCCCGGTACAAGTGCCCCAACAAGATCTGGTTCGTCGACGAGGTGCCCCACAGCGTGACGGGCAAGGTGCTCCGCCGACACCTACGCGACGAGGCCTGACCCCTCGAACTCGCCTGAGCCCTCGAACTCGCCCGACCCCTCGAACTCGTACGGCTGGTTCGCCTCAGGGCGACCGGCCGTACGAGTTCGGATGGGTGGGGGGGGCTTTGTGGGGCCGTTCCGGGGCGCGTTACCGTCTCGGGATGGTGAGCGAGGGTCCGCGCCGGAGTGTTCCGGACGCCGCGGTGGCCCGACTGCCGATCTACCACCGTTGCCTGCTCGAACTCGAGGCCGAGGGTCGGGCGACCGTCTCGTCGGAGCAGCTCGCCGAGCTCGCCGGCGTCAACGCCGCCATGGTGCGCAAGGACCTCTCGTTGTTCGGCACCTACGGCACCCGAGGGGTGGGCTACAACGTGCCCCAGCTGCTCCTCGACCTGCGCCGGGAGCTGGGTCTCACGTCCAGCTGGCCGTGCGTGATCGTCGGTGCCGGCAACCTGGGTTCGGCCCTGGCCGCGTTCGGGGGGTTCCGGGAGCGGGGGTTCGAGGTCGTCGGCGTGGTCGACGTGGACCCCGACCGGATCGGTCGGCGGATCGCCTCGCTCACCGTGACCCACCAGAACGACCTCGAACGGATCATCTCCGAGCACGGCGTCCTGATCGGTGTGGTCGCCGTACCACCGGGTGCGGCGCAGGAGGCCGCCGACCGGCTGGTCGACTGCGGTGTCCGCTCGATCCTGAACTTCGCACCGACCGTGCTCGACGTGCCCGAGGGCGTCGGTGTCCGCAACGTCGACCTGGCCGTGGAGCTCCAGATCCTCGCCTTCCACGAGGGTCGGCGCGGTGACGATCCCGGTCGACCCGTCGGTGGCGGAGCGGCCGGTGTCGGGCCGGCCGGTGGTGGAGCGGCCGGTGGTGGAGCGGTTGAGGAGTCGGCGAGCGCCTGAGCGCCGCTGCCACCGTGCTGCTCGACGTCGACGTCCACGGATGGTCGTGCCTCGTGGTGGGAGCGGGTCCCGTGGGCACCCGCCGGGCGCTGCGGTTGGCCGCTGCGGGCGCCCGGGTGGTCGTCATCGCTCCCGCGGCCACGGATGCGCTGCAGTCGGCGCACCGGGACGGTCGGCTGCGGTGGGAGCGGCGGGTGGTCGAACCGGCGGACGTCGACGGCGTCCGACTGGTCGTCCTGGCGAGCGGTTCGGCCGAGGTCGACGACCGGGTCGCGGCGTCGGTCGCGCCGGAGGTGCTGGTCGCCAGGTCCGGTGACGCCACCCGGACCCAGGTGGCGTTCCCCGCCGTCGCCGTGTCGGACGGGGTGGTGGTGACGGTCGCCACACCCGACCGGGTCCCCGGCCTCTCCCGGTGGGTGGCCGACCGGCTCGCAGCATCGTTCGACGACCTGGTGGGCCTCGATCCCGACGGTCGGCGCCTGCTCGCCGAGCTGCTCGCCGAGGTCCGCTCGGAGGAGCGCTCCGGCCTGCCCGAGGACGCCCGAGCGGGCGGCGTAGATTGGCGGTCGGGACTGGACCGGAGCATGCTGGATGCGGTCCTGTTGGATCACATCCGTCGTGGCCGTCGGGCCGAAGCGAAGGAGCGCCTGCTGGCGTGTCTGTCGTCGTCGTAGGAGCCAACCACCGATCGGCACCGCTCGAGCTGCTCGAGCTGATGACGGTCGACCGTTCGCGGCTGGTGAAGGTGCTCGCGTCGCTCGCCGAGGCCGAGCACATCTCCGAGGCCGTGGTGCTCTCGACGTGCAACCGGACCGAGGTCTACCTGGTCGCCGAACGGTTCCACGGCGCCTACGACGAGGCCCGTGACGTCTTCGCCGACCTCACCTACCTGCCGCCGGAGCGGTTCGCCGACTCCCTCTACGTCCACCACGACGACGACGCGGTCCGACACCTGTTCACCGTCGCAGCCGGGCTCGACTCGGCGGTCCCGGGGGAGCACGAGATCCTGGGCCAGCTCCGCAGCGCCTGGGAGGTGGCGCGCGACGAGGGCGTGGCGGGCCGTCAGCTCAACGCCCTGTTCCGGCACGCGGTCGAGGTCGGCAAGCGTGCCCGCACGGAGACGGCGATCGCCCAGGGTGTCACGTCGGTCCCGCAGGCGGCCGTCGTGATCGCCACGGCGCAGCTCGGTTCGCTGCGCGGCCGCGATGCGCTGCTCGTCGGGGCCGGATCCATGGGCCGGTCGGTCGGCGGGTTCCTGCTCGACGCCGGGGTGGCGTCGCTCTCGGTCGCCAACCGCAGCCTCGACGCTGCGACCCAGCTGGTTGCGGAACTCGACGGCGAGTGCGCAGCGGTCGGACTGGATCGACTGGGGGAACTGCTCGATCGGGTCGACGTCGTCGTCACCGCCACGAGCGCGCCCGACCCGGTCGTGACCCGGGAGCTGGTGGCGCACTGCCGCGCCGACTCCGACCGGCCGCTGCTCGTCGTCGACATCGGACTGCCCCGTGACGTCGAACCGGACGTCGCCGGGTTGGACGGGGTGACCCTCCTCGACCTCCACGCCGTGACGGAACTCACCGACGCCAGCCTGGCGGAGCGGCACCGAGAGGTCGTCGCCGTGCAGCGGATCGTGCGGGACGAACTCGAGCGCTTCGCCGCCGTCGTGCACGCACGTGAGGTCGACCCGGTGGTGCGGGCGCTCCGGGACCGCTTCGAGCAGGTCCGGCAGGCCGAGCTGGGACGGACGCTCGGTCGGCTCGACGCCGAGCAGGCGGCGCTGGTCGAGGAGGTCACCCGGGCGCTCGTGGCGAAGCTGCTCCACGAGCCGACGGTGAGCCTCAAGCGGTCGGCGGGTACGTCGCTCGGAGACCGACTCGCCGATTCCGTGCGCGACCTGTTCGACCTGGCCGGCCCGGACCTGTCCCCGGGCCGTCCCGGCGCCGATCCCGTCGGTTCCGACCCGGGTGACGCTGCGGAGCGGCCGCCGACGCCGAGCTGACCGGTCGTGGCCGCACGAGCGCTGCGGATCGCGACGCGGTCCTCGCCCCTCGCCCTGGTCCAGGCCGACCTGGTCGCCGGCCTGCTGCGCGATGCCGTCGGGGCGGTCGAGGTCGAGGTGGTCCCGCTGGTGACCGAGGGTGACCGTCGCACGGACGTCCCGCTGAGCGAACTCGGCGGCAAGGGGGTCTTCGCGACCGAGGTCCAGGCGGCGGTGCTCTCGGGTCGGGCGGACCTGGCGGTCCACTCTGCCAAGGACCTGCCGGCCCGAACCCCTGAGGGCCTCACGATCGCGGCCGTGCCCACCCGTGCCGACCCCCGGGACGCCCTGGTGGGAGCTCCGCTGTCCGGTCTGCCCGAGGGCGCCGTGGTCGCGACGGGGTCGCGTCGCCGGCGGGTCCAGTTGGCCCACCTCAGGGACGACCTGCGCTTCGTCGACCTGCGCGGCAACATGGCGACCCGCCTGGGCCGGGTCGGCACCGACGGGATCGCTGCGGTGGTGGTGGCCGTGGCGGCGCTCGAGCGCCTGGGTTGGGGTGCCCGGCTCGCTGATCCCTCCTCCGAGGTCCTGGAACCGGACACCTTCGTCCCCCAGGTCGGCCAGGGTGCACTGGCCGTGGAGTGCCGGTCCGACGACGACCGCACCATCGAGCTCGTCGGTGCCGTCGATCACCCGCCGACCCGCCGTTGCGTCGACGCCGAGCGGGCGTTCCTCACCGAGCTCGGTGGCGACTGTGACCTGCCGGCCGGCGCCCACGCCCACCTCGACGGTGGGACCCTCGTCCTGCGAGCGGTGCTGTCGCCGGCCGAGTGGGATCGGCACCCGGCACCCGTGGCCCGCCTCGAACGTCGGGGCCCGGACCCGGTGGAGCTGGGTCGGTCGGCGGCGGTCGACCTCCGCGCCGCACTCCCGGAGCCGGCGTGACCGTCTACCTGGTCGGCGCCGGTCCGGGCGACCCGGGTCTGGTCACGGTCCGCGGCGCCGAGGTCCTCGCCCGGGCCGACGTGGTGGTGTTCGACCGACTGGCACCGCCCGAACTGCTCGACCTGGTGCCGGCTGGTGCCGAGCGCATCGACGTGGGCAAGTCCCCGCGCCACCCGACCATGAGCCAGGAGGACATCAACGCCGTCCTCGTCGACCGGGGACTCGCCGGACTCGAGGTCGTCCGGCTGAAGGGCGGCGACCCCTACGTCTTCGCCCGAGGTGCCGAGGAGGCCGCAGCGCTCGCCGGTGCGGGTGTCGATTTCGAGGTGGTGCCCGGGGTCTCGGCGGCCTTCGCCGTGCCGGCTGCAGCGGGCATCCCGGTCACGCTGCGACAGCGGTCCACCAGCGTCACGGTGGTCACCGGTCACGAGGATCCGGCGAAGGGAGCTCCGCAGGTGGACTGGGAGGCGGTCGCCCGGGTGGGTGGGACGATCGTGATCCTGATGGGGGTGACCCACCTCCGGACGATCGCCGAACGGCTCCAGTCCGGGGGTCTCGACCCAGGAACGCCGGTGGCAGCGGTGACCTGGGGGACACGTCCGAACCAGCGTTCGGTGCGGGCCACGCTCGCCACGATCGCGGACGCCGGTGTCGAGGCCCCGGCGACGATCGTGGTGGGCGACGTGGCCGCGGAGGAGCTCGACTGGTTCGGACGTCGGCCGCTGTTCGGCCGGACGGTCGTGGTCACCCGGGCCCGTCCCCAGGCCTCCGATCTGGCCGTCCGACTCCGGGCCGCCGGCGCCGAGGTCGTCGAGGCGCCGGTCATCAGCATCGGGGCGCCCACGGACCGGGGCGCAGCGTTGTCGGCGGCGCTGGCGGCGATCGACCGCTACGACTGGCTCGTCGTCACCTCGCCCAACGGGGCGGCGCGCGTGTGTGACGGGTGCCGTGACGCCCGGGACCTGGCGGGGGTCCGGGTGGCGGCGATCGGTCCGGGGACGGCCCGGGTCCTGGCCGACTGGGGCATCGTGGCGGACCTGGTCCCGCCCCGCTTCGTCGCCGAGTCCCTGCTCGAGGTCTTCCCCGATCCACCTCCGACCGGTGGTCGGATCCTGCTCGCCCGGGCCGAGCAGGCACGTGACGTGCTGCCCGAGGGGTGGCGCGCTCAGGGGTGGGAGGTCGACGTCGTGGCCGCCTACCGGACCGACCGCGCGCCGGTCGACCCGACGCTCGTCGATCAGGTGCGATCGGCCGACGTGGTCACCTTCACGAGCTCGTCGACCGTCGAGCGGTTCCTCGACGCGTTCGGTCAGGACGCGGTCCCGCCGGTGGTCGCCTGCATCGGCCCGGTGACCGCCGCGACGGCCCGGGAGCGGGGGCTCCGGGTCGACGTCGAGGCGGGGGAGCACACCATCGGTGGGCTCGTCGACGCGCTCTCGGAGTGGGCGGCGCCCACGTGAGCGACCTGCACGCCGTCGTGTTCGACTTCGACGGTCTGGTGATCGACACCGAGTGGTGCGAGTTCGCGACCGTCGCCGGGATCTTCGCGGAACACGGTGTCGAGCTGTCGATCGAGCTCTGGAGGACGTTCATCGGCACGACCGACCACCCCCACTGGGCCGACATCCTCGAGGAGTCCGTGGGGCACGCCGTCGACCGGGCCGAGCTCGTCCCGCGCCGACGCCTGGCCAACTGGGACTGCGCCCGCGGACTCGAGCCTCTCCCGGGTGTGATCGACCTGATGGACGCCCTGGCGGCCGACGGGGTCCCGATCGCCGTGGCGTCCTCGTCGCCGGCCGACTGGGTCGTGGCCCACCTCGACGAACGTGGCCTGTTGGATCGGATGGTCGCGGTGTGCAGCGGTGACGAGGTGCACCGCACCAAGCCGGACCCGGCGCTCTACCTGCTCGCCGTCGAACGCCTCGGCGTGGCCCCCGGTCGCACGGTGGCGGTGGAGGACTCCGTCCACGGGGTCGCCGCGGCCCGGGCAGCCGGACTGCGGTCGGTCGCCGTGCCGAGCTCGCTGACCTCGGGCATGGACTTCTCGGCGGCCGACCTGGTCGTCGACTCCTGTGTCGAGCTCGATCCGCAACGTCTGGCTGGACTGGTCCGGCACCCCGAGCCGTAGGCTCACGCCGTGGACCTGCCGACCCGCCGTCCCCGTCGCCTCCGGCGCACGGCCGCCCTCCGGCGACTCGTCGCCGAGACGCGGCTCGGTGTGGACGACCTGGTGGCGCCGCTGTTCGTGCGCGAGGGGATCGACGAGCCCGTACCGGTGGCCTCGCTGCCGGGCGTCGTGCAGCACTCCCGCAGCTCGCTCGTCCGTGAGGTCGGCGAGCTCGTCGACCTTGGCGTGCCGGCGGTGATCCTGTTCGGGGTGCCCGGGCACAAGGACGCCCGCGGATCGGGTGCGTCCGATCCCGATGGCGTCGTCCAGGTGGCGCTGCGCGACCTACGCGACCGGTTCGGTGACGAGGTGGTGCTCGTCGCCGACCTGTGCATCGACGAGTACACCGACCACGGCCACTGCGGTCTGCTCGACGGGTTCGGTCGCGTCGACAACGACGCGACGCTCGCCCGCTACGCCGAGGTCGCCGTCGCCCAGGCCGCCGCCGGCGCCGACGTGTGCGCGCCGTCGGGGATGATGGACGGGCAGGTGCGCGTCATCCGGGGTGCGCTCGACGACGTCGGCGCCACCGATGTGTCCATCCTCGCCTACGCCGCCAAGTACGCCTCGGCGCTCTACGGACCGTTCCGGGACGCCGTCGACGTGGAGATCGCCGACGGGGGTGACCGCCGGGCCTACCAGCAGGATCCGGCGAACGTGCGCGAGTCGCTCACCGAGCTGCGCCTCGACCTGGCCGAGGGAGCGGACGCGCTCATGGTCAAGCCCGCGCTCACGTCGCTCGACGTGCTGAGTCGTGCCCGGTCGATCGTCGACGTGCCGCTCGCGGCGTACCACGTGTCGGGGGAGTACGCGATGGTCCACGCCGCGGCCGAGCGGGGGTGGATCGACGGGGACGCGGTGGCCCTCGAGCAGATCACCGCCGTCGTCCGGGCCGGTGCGGACTTCGTGGTCACCTACTTCGCCCGCTCCCTGGCGGAGCGTCTCCAGTGACCACCAACGCCGAACTGTTCGAGCGCGGTCTCCGGGTCATCCCCGGTGGGGTCAACTCACCCGTCCGGGCGTTCCGGTCGGTGGGTGGGACGCCGTACTTCGTGGCCCGTGCCGAGGGTGCCCACGTGTGGGACGTCGAGGGGCGTCGCCTCGTCGACCTGGTCCAGAGCTACGGCGCGTCGATCCTCGGTCACGCCGACCCGCGGGTGGTCGCCGCCGTGCGCGACGCCGCCGGACGGGGATCGACCTACGGCGCACCCACCGAGGGGGAGGTGCTGCTCGCCGAGGCGCTCACCGGCCGCTACCCGGGCCTCGAGCAGGTGCGGCTCGTCAGTTCGGGCACCGAGGCGGCCATGTCGGCCCTCCGGCTCGCCCGGGGGGTCACCGGAAGGGCGACCGCCGTGAAGTTCGCCGGCAACTACCACGGTCACTCCGATGCGCTCCTCGCCGCGGCCGGTTCCGGGGTGGCCGAGGGGGTGATCGGCACCGAGGTGGTGCCCGACTCGGCCGGCGTGACGGCCGGTGCCGTGGCCGACACGGTGGTACTCCCGTACAACGTCGTGCCGACGCTCGACGACTCGGTGGCGGTCGTGTGCGTCGAACCGGTGGCGGCCAACATGGGGCTCGTCCCCCCGGAGCCCGGGTTCCTCGAGGGGTTGCGGGCGGAGTGCGACCGGGTCGGTGCCCTGCTCCTGTTCGACGAGGTCATCACCGGGTGCCGTCTGGCGGCGGGCGGTGCCACCGAACGGTTCGGCGTGCGTCCCGACGTGTGGTGCTTCGGCAAGGTGATCGGTGGCGGACTCCCGGTCGGTGCCTTCGGGGCCTCGGCCGAGGTCATGGCCGAGCTCGCACCGACCGGTCCCGTGTACCAGGCGGGGACGCTGTCGGGGAATCCGCTCGCAACCGCAGCCGGGCTGACGGTGCTCCGGGCGCTCGACGCTGCCGCCTACGAGCAGCTCGAGACGACCGCCACGGCCCTCGCCACCGGACTCCGACTCGCCTTCGACGCAGCCGGCGTGGAGGCGGTCGTCCCGAGGTGCGGACCGCTCGTCGGGCTCTTCTTCGGCACGGCGTCACCGGTCGACTTCGACGGCGCCGTCCGGTCGGTCGCCGCCGGTCGGTACCCCGCGTTCTTCCACGGCATGCTCGAGCGCGGCGTGGCCCTCGCCCCGGGTCCCTACGAGGTGATGTTCCCCTCCCTGGCCCACACCGACGCCGACCTCGAGCTGGTCGTGGGGGCAGCGCACGAGGTCGCTGCGGTACTCGCGGCCGGTGGCTGATCGCGAGCCCACCGGGTCGGGTTCGTTCCGTAGGCTGCGGGAATGAGTGCTGCGACCGCCCGCGCGGGTGCCCCGGATCCGTCCCGGAGGACCACCGCTGCGGACGCGCCCGCCGCCGGCCGGCCACCCGCCCTGGACCGTGACGCCGCGGAACGGGTCCTGCGCCGGGCCGTCGAGCTCGGTGAGCAGGCCGACCCGGCCGGCGACACCATCGACGTGGCGTCGCTCCTCGCGGCGGCGGACGAGCTCGAGGTGCCCGCTGACGGGATCCTCCGGGCAGTCGCCGAGGAGCAACTGGGTCTGCTCCACCCGGTCGCCCGACCGGGGGACCGTCTGCTCGGACCCGATCAGGTCGTGGTCGCCCGGGTGGTGGACGGTGGACCGGACGAGGTGCTCGAGCGGCTCGACGCCTGGATGCGACTGGGACGGGTCCTGCGCCGCCGCCGTTGCGACCCCGGCCGCGCCGTCTACACGCGACGGGCCGACCCGGTCGCGTTCGTCCAGCGGTCCCTCCGGGCGGTCCGCGGCAGCGAGCGCCTGGCACGGGTGCGCCGTCTCGAGGCGGCCGTGACCGGTGTCGGGACGGGTCGCAGCCTGGTCGTGCTGCGGGTCGACACCTCGACGAGCCGGGTCACGGCGGCCGCAGGCGGCGCGACCGTGGCGGCGTCAGGGGTCCTCACCTCCACGGTCGCTGCGCTCGACTGGGCGTCGTGGGCCTGGCTCGGCCTCCCGGTCGCGGTCGCCGGCGGCGTGGGTGTCGCGGCGGCGCGCCGGGCCTGGCTCGCTGCGGTGGACGACGACCTGGAGTCGGTGCTCGACGGTCTGGCCTCGGGCGGCGCGCCGGCGTCGGTCCTCGACGCCGTGGCGGCGCGGTTCGTCGCCTCGGCCGGCCGGGTCATGCCCGGCTGGACCCGACCGGGCGCTCCTCGTCCGGGGTGAGGTCACCGGTCCCGTCGCTCGCCCGGTCGGTGACGGGGTCCGCACCGGCGTGGACGAGCAGGGCCACCAGCAGGCAGCCGAGGAACAGTCCGACGACCACACCGACGACGCCGTAGAGACTCGCACCCAGGGCGATCGAGACCACGGTGACCAGCAGGCCGACACGGACCGACCGCTCGTTGATCCGAGGTTGCACGACGGCACCGTCCAGCGCCTGCAGTCCGATGGTCACGACGCCGACCGCTCCGACCGCCGCCCCGCCCTCGAGTGAGGCGACGATGAGCATCGGCAGGAGGCCGAGGACGATGCCGACCCTGGGGACGAACGATCCGATCGCCGCCAACAGGGCGAGCACGGCGGCCAGATCGAGCTCGAGCAGTTCGGCGAGCGTGAACGCGACCGCACCGACCGCGATGGCGCGGAGTCCGGTGAGTCCCAGGTAGCGCAGCGTCGACCGGTTCGCCGCCGCGACCACCTGCGTCGCCCGTGACCGACCGGCCGGTGGCACGAGTCCCACGGCACCGTCGACCATCGCCGGTCCGGCGAAGACGAGCATCACGGCGAGCACCCACACGATGAACGCCGAGGACAGCCGGCCGCCGACTGCGGTCGCCAGTCCCGGGAGGTCGTCGCCGCTCAGGTCGAGCGTCCGGTCGACCCGGTCGGCGACCTCCCGGACCTGGTCCGCGAACCGAAGTTCGGTGAGCACCGGCCCGAGCGGTTCGGTCGCCTCGAGACGGAGCGCCGCTGCGGGTGCCCGCTCGGCGAGCCGGGCGCTCTCGGCCCGGAGCTCGCCGAAACCCACCGCAGCGAGTCCGGCCACGACCAGCACCGCCGCGACGGTGATGGCCAGGACGGCGAGCCACTCCGGCATGCGTCGGCCCAACCGGACGACCAGCGGCCGTGCGAGCGTGGCGATCACGGCCGCCTCGAGGAACGAGACCAGCGGGTGGACCGCCCGCAGGGCGATCGCCGCAGCCGCTCCGGCGACGGCGACGATCGCGACGGCGCGGATGATCGAGCCGACGCTGATGCGCAGGGTCGTCCGGTCGGCCCGGTCGGTCCGGTCGGTCCGGTCGGTCTGGTCGGTCTGGTCGGTCCCGGCGGGGCCCGGACCACCCGACCCGCCGTCGCCGTCGGTGCCCCGACCGTCGCGCTGGTCCTCGTCGGGGACGTCGTGCCGCGGTTCGTCGATGGGTCGAGCCTAGAGTCGCTCCGTGCCCCCGGAGTGGGACCGTCCCCGCGTGACGGTCGTCGACCTCGACTGGCGCAGCGTCGTGTGGACGCTGGTCGCTCTGGCCGGTCTGGCCTTCCTCGTCTCGGTGCTCACCATCGCGTCCTCGGTGGTCCTGGTCGTCGTCGTGGCGGTCTTCGTGGCGCTGGCGCTCGACCCCGTCGTCTCGGCGCTGGAGCGGCGCGGTCGCGCCACCGGGTGGCCGAGTCGAGGCTGGTCCGTGCTGATCGTGGGTGCGGTCACGTTCGGTGCACTCGGTGTCTTCGGCGCCCTCGCCGGCCCGGAGCTCGTCCGACAGACGCGGTCGATCGGTGTCGAGCTCCCCCGCACGGTGGAGTCGATGACGGAGCTCCCACTCGTCGGCGGGTGGCTCCGTGACGCCGATGCACCGACCAAGGTGAGCGAGTTCATCAGCTCGATCCCCGCCAGGATCGCAGCGACCGACGCCAACCTGTCCCGGCTCGCCGAGGGATTCGGGCTCGGGCTGGCCGTCGCACTGTTGTTCGTCGTGCTCGTCGCCGGGGTCCTCTTCGACGGGCCCCGTCTGGTCGCACTCGTCCGTCGTGCGGTTCCGCCGGATCGTCGGGACCGCCTCGACTCGTTCGGTCGCATCGTCTACGAGGTGATCGCCCGCTACTTCGCCGGCAGCCTCCTGATCGCCCTGATCAACGGTCTGTGGGTCACGGTGACCGCGCTGGCGGCGCGGGTGCCGCTGGCCCCCGTCCTCGGTCTGTGGGCGGCGGTCACGTCGTTGATCCCGCAGGTCGGCGGTCTGCTCGGCTTCGCGTTGGTGGCGCTCGTGAGCCTCACGGCGGGCCTGGTCCCCGCAGTGGTCGTGTGCGCGTCGTTCCTCGTGATCATGCTCGTGACCAACCACGCGCTGCAGCCGCTCATCGTCGGTCGTGCGGTGAGTCTCTCGGCTCCCACGACGATGCTGGCCACGATCGTGGGGCTCACGGTGGCGAGCATCCCCGGGGCGCTCTTCGCCGTGCCGACGACCGGAGCGGTGAAGGCCATCGTCCAGCACCTGCGGGGCATCGATCCGCCGGCCCCGACCGAGGGGTCGGGGCTCCTCGAGCGGTGGCGACGTCACCGGGGGGCCGGCAGCGCCTGACGCCGGGTTCGGTGGTGCCGGGTCGACTCAGGTGGCCTGGAGCGTCAATCGGACCCGGATCCGCTCGCCCTCCGGGGTGACCTCGAGGGCGCGGTTCACGCCGTCGCGCACGTCTGCGGCGCCGCTGAGCGGCGTTCCCGGGTTGAGCTTCCACAGCGGTGAGGAGTGGAGGATCACCCGGGCGCCGTCGGCGAGCGGGGGCAGGTCGGATCCCGCCACGAGCGCGTCGACCTGATCCGGGGTGACCGTGAACGACACGTCGAGCTGGCGGTCGCCGTCGAGTCGGGCGCTCAGGAAGTCCGCCGCGCCGTCGGGGACGTCGATCCCGCCGAGCGCCTCGACGCCGGCGAGCGAGAGGTCGCCCAGCGGGAGGGTCGATGTCGGTCGGGGTGGGACCGTGGTGCCGGCACCCTCACCCGACCCACCTCCGGTGATGACCAGACAACCTCCGACGACCAGGCCGACGAGCAGCAGGCCGAGGACCGCGATCGTGCCGAGCCCGGGCCCGGGGCGGGGTGCGGTGTCCCCGGTCAGGCGGGGTGCGGTGTCCCCGGTCAGACCGGGGGCTGGGCCGTCCACTCCTCGAGCACCTTCTCGTACTCGGCGGCCTCGTCCGGGAGGAACTCCTCCATGGTCGCCGCGAAGTCCTTGGACCACACCTCTGCGTCGAAGGCCTCGCCGTTCAGGAGCCGCTCGTGGAGGGTGACCGCCATGATCTCCTCGGGATCGAGCGACGCCGCGAACGCAGGCATGCCACCCTTGACGGCCATGCCGTTCTCCATGGTGGTCTGGCCGGACTTCTTCCAGCCCTCGGAACCGAGCGCGATCCACGCGACCTGCTTGGCGGGTGTGGGCCAGACCTTGGTGACGGCGGTGTCGCCGATGAGCGCGGGGATGTTGCCGTTGCCCCCGCCGCCCGCACCGTGGCAACCGGAGCAGCCCTTGTTCGCGTAGACCTCGTCGCCGAGTGCGATGGGCGAGTCCTTGGGGGTGGGCGGGTCGAGGGTGAGGGCGTAGAACACTGCCCAGACGGGCAGTGCGGCGAGCACGGGCACCGCCCAGAACGGGATCTTTCGGCGCCGCTTCGCGGCCTCGACCCACGGGGGCGTCGGCTCGACGGCGGCCGGGGTCACAGCCGCCGGCGCTGCTGCGGCGGTGGCGGTGGCGGGCGCCGAGCCGGACTCCTCGACGGCGGGGACCGAGGCGGCCGCCTCGGCGGCCGGCGCCGGGGTGTCGACGCTCTCACCGGTCAGGGCGGCGCGTCGGGCGCGGCTCCGGGCCAGCAGGTGCTCGGGAACTTCAGTCAACGCAGCCTCCGCAGCGGGTCGAGGACGACGGGTTCACCGGGGGCCACTCTACGCTCCCGGACAGCGGCCGGAACAAGCCCACGGTCGGCGTTCCGGTGGCGGATCCGGAGCGCCGACCCGGACGACCGGGCCGTGTCCCCGGATGTGCCATCGCCGGCTCCCGGGTGGTAGACCAAACCTCGGACGCGTTCCCTCCACGGACGCGGAGCGACTATCTTGTGAGAAGTTTCACGAGCGGAGGCCGAGTGTGGTTGCGTTCCTGACATCGCTGCTGTTGACGGTGGTCATGGTCGCTCCCATCTTCCCGTACGCCAAGCGCCGTCCGGTCGGCACCCCGGTGACCTGGGGCGAGGCGATCCTCGCCGGGACCTACATCTTCTTCGTGCTGTTCTGGATCTACGGAGTCGTGCCGCACCACTGGCTCACGTGGGCCGACTCCGAGCTCAACTGGCGCCCGGACACCATCTGGGTCGGCCCGGGTGGCTCGGTCCTCCAGGCCTTCCCGGTGCAGATCACGGCGCTCGTCGTCCGCGACATCATCGCCACCCTGATCTACGTGCTGTTCCTCGGCGGGCAGATCTGGATCTGGGCGTGGTGGCAGAACCGAGGGGTCCGCGCCGAGAAGCTCGCTGCGATCGAACCCACGTCGACCTACGGCCGCCCGCTCATGAAGCGGGCCTGAGCGGCCACGACAGAACGACCAGACACGACAGAACGACCAGAGAGGAGGAGCGAACCGGTGACCACCACAGATGCGAACCCACCCATGCCGGAGTTCGTCGACGACTACGTCCTCCAGGAGGTCGACGCCGACTACCTCGCCAAGGCGGTCAAGCCCAAGCAGTTCATCCACATCGACCAGTCCGAGTGCATCATGTGCGAGGGCTGCGTCGACATCTGTCCGTGGAAGTGCATCCACATGGTCACGACCGACGCCATCGACGAGTCGATCGGTGTCGACCGGCCCGGCACGGATCCGTCCGACCACGTGGTGTTCCTCATCGACGACGACGTCTGCACCCGGTGCGCCCTGTGCGTGGACCGGTGCCCGACCGGTGTGATCATCCTCGGCAAGGTCGGTGACCCGGCGGCCGCCGGCGACCTCCACCAGCGGACCTCGACCCACGGCTACGGCTACGGGATGCGGCTCGGCTGACGTCCACGATCCGAACGCAGCGAACGACCAGGAACGGAACAGGAGCGACACGTGGCCAAGACCATGCAGGGTTCGCCCAAGACGAAGATCCAGGACAAGGTGAGCCAGCTCACCGACCAGGTGCAGGGCTCGCAGGCCTGGAACTCGATCTTCCGTCCGGGTTCGATCTTCCGCAAGGGCTACTCCGACAGCCCCCGGAACCGGTCCTACGTGATCATGAACAGCGTGCTGTACCACCTCCACCCGGTGAAGGTGAAGCGGCACGCCGTCAAGGTCAGCTACACGCTCTGCCTCGGCGGACTCAGCTTCTTCCTGTTCATCGTGCTGACCGTGACCGGCATCTTCCTCATGTTCTTCTACCGGCCGACCGCGGCCCAGGCCTGGGACGACATCTACACGCTCCAGACCTCGGTGACCTTCGGGCTCCTCGTCCGGAACATGCACCGGTGGGGCGCGCACCTGATGGTCCTGTCGGTGTTCCTCCACATGGCGCGGGTCTTCTACCACGGGGCCTACAAGGCGCCCCGGGAGTTCAACTGGGTCATCGGCGTGGTGCTGCTCACGCTCACCCTCCTGCTGTCGTTCACGGGCTACCTGCTCCCGTGGGACCAGTTGGCGCTGTGGGCGGTGACCGTGGGGACCAACATGATCGGGTACACCCCGGTGTTCGGATCCCAGGTCAGGTTCGTGCTCCTCGGCGGTGCCGAGATCGGCACGGACACGCTGCTGCGCTGGTACGTCCTCCACGTACTGTTCTTCCCGTTCATCACCGTGATCTTCATGGCGATCCACTTCTGGAGAGTCCGCAAGGACGGCGGCATCTCCGGACCGCTGTGAGCCGGTCGACCCCCGACCACGACGTGACCCCGACCCTGATCGACCCTGGAGCGACCACATGACCGAGGTTCCAGAGCACCTGTTGAAGCGGGCGAAGGCAGCCCGGGACAAGGCGGCGACCCAGCCCGAGGAGGCGGCGTCCGACGCCCCGGCCGACGAGGCCGCCGCACCGGCAGCCGCCGGTGACAGCCGGATCCCGGCACACCTGCTCGAGCGGTCCAAGTCGGCCAAGGCCCGCAAGGCGGGTGGAGGTGACGCGGACGCCGCAGCCGACTCCGGCGGTGGTGGGACGGCGACGGCCGTGGCCACGGCGTCGACGGGCGGCGCGGTGGTGACGGCGGGTGGTCCGCCGCTGGCGGCCGGGCCCGGTGGTCACACGCAGCGACTCCTGACGGTGGTCAAGGCCGGGTCCATCCAGGACGTCAAGGCCAAGCCGCAGGACAAGGTCCACGTGTGGCCGCACCTGATCGTCGCCGAGTTCGTGGCGGCGCTGGCGTGCACCTCGTTCCTGCTCTTCTTCTCGTGGTTCGTGAACGCACCGCTGCTCGAGCTGGCGGACTTCAACAAGACCCCGAACCCGTCCAAGGCCCCGTGGTACTTCCTCGGCCTGCAGGAGCTGCTCGTCTACTTCCACCCGATGGTGGCGGGTGTGACCATTCCCGGCATGGGCATCTTCCTGCTGATCCTCGCCCCCTACATGGACAAGAACCCGTCCAACAAGCCCGAGGACCGGAAGTTCGCCATCTCGCTCATGACGCTCTTCCTGATGTTCTGGGCCGTCCTCGTCATCATCGGCTCGTTCTTCCGGGGACCGGGGTTCAACTTCACCCTGCCCTGGATCGACGGGCTCTTCTTCGAACTGTGAGGTGAGTGCGCTGTGAATGGTTTCTTCATCGTCCTGTCGGTCCTCGTGGTCGTGGTCCTCGTCGCCGTTGCACTCGCCGGTGCGATCCGGCGACGCGACGTCGACGCCGCCACCGGCACCCTCGCCCGGGAGACGGTGCAGCGTGACAGGGCCGCCCGGCGCGCCGAGGCCTCCTCCGTCGTCGACGCGCCGGTGTCCGGCGCCGAGGTGGAGCGCTCCGCGGCGCTCGAACGGGTGGGCGGCGGTTCCGTGGCGACGGTCGACGACGCTGCCCCGCCGGCGGTGTTCGTTCCGCCGGACCCCGAGACCTACGGCGTGACCCGCCGGCAGTTCCTCAACCGCGGCGTGTTCGCGCTCTTCGGCCTGGGGCTCACGGTGTTCGGCGTCGCGATCGTCGGGTTCCTGTGGCCCTCGGGTGGCGGCGGGTTCGGTTCCAAGATCCGTGTCGGATCGGTGGCGGACCTGAAGTCCGAGATCGAGAAGGGTGGCGGGTTCCTCTACAAGCCCGAGGGCCGCATGTGGCTGACCAACTACCCGTCGGCCGCCCTCCCCAAGGCGGAGCAGGCCTACTCGGCGCCGGTCCTCAACTCGCTCAAGGCGGGGATCGCGGTCATGTACCAGAAGTGCCCCCACCTCGGCTGTCGGGTACCGGAGTGCAAGAGCTCGCAGTGGTTCGAGTGCCCGTGCCACGGTTCGCAGTACAACCAGGCCGGTGAGAAGAAGGGCGGCCCGGCTCCCCGGGGCATGGACCGTTTCGCCACCGAGGTCAACGGCGGGGTGCTCGTGGTCAACACCGGGCAGGTCATCCAGGGCCCGCCCATCGGCACCAACACCACGGGGCAGGAGGCCGAGGGCCCCAACTGCATCGGTGCCGCCTCGGGTGGCCACAGCGGCTGACCGCGGATTCGACCTGACCCATCTCCTGAAGGAAACTCACCGACCTGATGTTCCTCGCAACCACCCAACGAGCGATCGGCTTCGTGATCCTGGCGCTGGTCGTGATCGGCTTCATCATCTGGCTGTTCGTGAACCTGCGCTCCAGTCGCGACGAGGTCGGCGCCGAGATCGAACTGGCCGCCAACCGTCGTCCGGGCACGCCCGACGAGGAGCTCGAGGGCAAACGCCTCAACGTGGCGCTGTTCTCCGCGCTGGGCCTGCTCGCGACGATCGCCGTCGGACTCCCGCTCTACTGGCTGGGTGAGCCGGGCCGGATGGACGGCGCGGTCGAGACGTTCGACGAGACGTTCGTCCGCCGGGGGCTCGAGATCTACGAGAACGGTGCGCAGTGCGTGAACTGCCACGGTGGCGCCGGCGTGGGCGGACTCGCCAACTTCGTGATCAACGACCAGAGCGGCAGCTTCGTGGCGCAGGTCAACTGGATCGCCCCGGCGCTGAACAACGTGCTCTACCGCTACGACGAGGACCAGGTCCGCTACGTGCTGAACTACGGCCGTCCCGGCACGCCCATGGCGGCCTGGGGCGCCGAGGGCGGCGGTCCGCTCACGACCCAGCAGATCGACGAGATCATCGACTACCTCTGGAGCGTCCAGCTCCCGGTCGAGGAGATGCGGGTCGAGGTCGACGAGTTCGTCAAGGGCATCGACCCCGGGCTCCACGACCGGATGATGGAGGTCCGCCGCTCCAACGCCGACGTCGCTCCCAACGGCGACGTCGAACCGGTCGACGCCAACCGACTCTCCCGCGAGGACGAGATCAAGCTCGGTGAGATCCTGTTCAACAACCAGGAGCTCGCAGCCGGGTCGTACTCGTGTGCCCGGTGCCACGTGGCCGGCTCCAGCTACGGGAAGGGGTGGGAGCCGTTCGAACGGCTGCAGTACGGCTCGTTCGGCCCCAACCTGATCGGGATCGAGGCCGAGGCCACCGAGCAGCAGCACTTCGAGTTGATCTGGAAGGGCATGGACTCGGGCAAGCTCTACTTCTCCCGGAAGCAGGGCAACCCGCAGATGCCCGGATTCGGGGTGAACCGCAACACCGGACGCTCCGACGAGGGTGTGCCGGATCTCGGCAAGGAGGGTCAGCTGACCCCTGAGCAGGTCTGGGCCATCGTGACCTACGAGCGCAACCTCTCCAACGCCTCGACCGTCAAGTCGCCGGTGGCCGGCACCGCCGAGTCCCCGTCGTTCATCGGCGTCCCGCGCCCTTCGCCCAGCGAGTGACCCTCGCTCCGCATCAGGAACCTGCATGATCCACGTTCTCTCCGCCATCGCCTTCGACCCGAACATCCGCGGCGCGCTCGCCGTGGCCGTGGGCGTGGTCGTCCTGTGCGGTTCCGTCTACCTGCTGCTCGCCACCAACACCGGGGTGCGCAACGGCTTCCTCATCGCCCTGGCCGGACTGATGGGCTGGATGTTCTCGATGGGTCTGATCTGGTGGATCTACGGCATCGGCCTCCGCGGCGCGGATCCGTCCTGGATCTCCAAGGAGATCAACTTCTCCCGGTCGGACGCGGTGGCCACCGAGGTGGTCGAACAGCTGCCGCCGACCGACCAGCTCCCGGACCCGGAGACGTTCCTCGCCGACTACCTGGCCACCAACCCGGAGCTCGCCCAGAAGATCGCCGACACCGAGGGGGAGGGCTTCACCGCCCAGACGCTGACCGACGCCGTCACGGTGGCGCCGTCGCTCAAGGCGCAGCTCGACGAGCAGCTGAACGGGTGGCGGATCCTCCCCGAGACCGACTCCCGGCGGGGTGATGCCGTGGCTGCATCCGACGCGCTCCTCGCCGAGTCCAAGGCGTTCGGCGAGTCCACCTCGTCGTCGGTCTACACCGTCAAGGACGTGTTCTTCTTCGGGGGCAAGTCGGCCTCCGAGCCCGAGACGGTCAAGGGGGAGCGCTCGCTCCTCGACAAGGCGTGGCGTCGGGTCGTCACGGTGTTCGAACCCAAGAACCCGCCCCTCTACGCGGCGATCACGCTCCAGAAGAACGTGCCGCAGGTGGTCGCTCCGGGTGAGGCGCCGCCACCGCCGAAGATCGACGAGGAGGCCGACACGGTGACGGTCGTCCTCCTCCGCAACCTCGGGACCAGGCGCCTGATCCCGTTCCTCTTCACGCTGTTCTCGGGGATCGTCTTCTTCGCCCTGGTGTGGATGCTCCACAACCGCGACAAGCGGGCGATGGCGGTCAGGGCGGAGTGGGACCCGTCCACGGCCGAGCTTCCAGCCGGAGTGCGGTAGCCGTGGGCCAGTACCTGCCGATCGTGGCCATGATCGTGCTGGCCGCGCTCTTCGCGGCGCTCAGCTTCGTGGCGTCGAGCCTGCTCCAGCCGCGTCGGCCGAATCCGGTGAAGGTCTCGCCCTACGAGTGCGGGATCGTCGACCAGGCGGACCCGCCGGAGCGCTTCCCGGTCCGGTTCTTCCTGATCGCCATGATCTTCATCGTCTTCGACATCGAGATCATCTTCTTCTACCCGTTCACGCAGGTGGCCGAGCAGCTCGGCGGCTACGGGCTGATCGCCATCGGCATCTTCGCCGCTGCGGTGTTCGAGTCGTTCCTCTACCTGATCCGCAACGGCGCACTGGAGTGGGGTCCCGTGGTCCGGGCCCGTCGGACCCGACTGCGCTCCGAGCCGGTGCGGACCTCGTCGACGACCATCCGCCGTGTCGGCAGTGAGGGTCGTCGGTCCGAGCAGGAGGTGGCGGCCTGATGGGGATCGTCTCCGACGTCGCCGACGACGGCCTCGCAGGACTGGGACACAACGTCCTCACCGGTCGGCTCGAGGACCTGGTGCGCTGGGCCCGCAAGCGGAGCTGCTGGCCCGCCACCTTCGGGCTGGCCTGCTGTGCCATCGAGATGATGGCCACCGGTGGCGCCCACTACGACCTGGCACGGTTCGGCATGGAGGTGTTCCGGGCCTCGCCCCGTCAGGCCGACCTGATGATCGTCGCCGGGCGGGTCTCCCAGAAGATGGCCCCGGTGCTCCGGACGATCTACGACCAGATGATGGATCCCAAGTGGGTGATCTCCATGGGCGTGTGCGCCTCGTCGGGCGGCATGTTCAACAACTACGCCATCGTCCAGGGCGTGGATCAGGTCGTCCCGGTCGACGTCTACGCACCGGGGTGCCCTCCGGGCCCGGAGACCCTGCTGCAGGCGATCACCACGCTCCACGAGCAGATCGAGACCGGCGAGATCCTCCGCCGCCGGGACGCGCAGGGCGCCGGGGCCGGAATCGTGATCGACCAGGTCGACGGCCAACCGTCCCCGGTGCTGCTGGGTGCCCCGGGTGGCACCGCGTCGGGCCTGCGGTGATCGGTCCCGACCGATGAGCGAGGTCACCGAGGGCGCCACCGACGTCGTGCCGACCGAGCCGGAGGTCGAACTCCTCCACGGTGTCCCGGTCACCGACTCCCTCGGCCAGCAGGTGCTGCACCCGACCCGTGAGCAGTACGTCCCGCTGGTGGAACAGCTGCGGAGCGAGGGGTACTGGATGGCGGTGGACCTGTGCGGGGTGGACCACCTGCTGACTCCCGGTCGTCGGGGGCTGCCCACCGGCACCGAGCCCGAGCGCTTCGAGGTCGTGGTCAACCTGCTCGACCACCGGAACCGCCGTCGGACGAGGATCCGGTTGCAGGTGCCCGACGGCGACGCCGTGGTGCCGACCCTGTTCCACGTCCACCCCGGACTCGAGGCGTCCGAGCGGGAGACCCACGACCTGCTCGGCATCGTCTTCGACGGACACCCCGACCTGAGCCGCATCCTGCTGCCGGACGACTGGGTGGGGCACCCGCTCCGCAAGGACGAGTCGGTGGGGCGCATCCCGGTCCAGTTCAAGGACCCCACCGCGAGCGGGGGGCCGAGGCCGTGAGCCAGGTGGTGGATCCGACCGCGGTGGACGGCCCCGACGACGTGGTGGACCTCGCCGTGCTCGACGAGGCCCGGGTCCGGCTCTCGACCGACGACGCCGTGCTGCGACTCTCGGCCACCGAGGCCGAGGAGCGGTCCGGGTACCAGCCCCCGACCGACGAGGGGCTCGGCGAACGGATGATCATGAACATGGGTCCGCAGCACCCGTCGACCCACGGGGTGCTGCGGCTCGTGCTCGAGCTCGACGGTGAGGAGATCACCCGGTCCCGGCCGGTGGTCGGCTACCTCCACACCGGCATGGAGAAGACCGCCGAGCAGCTGACGTACCTCCAGGGTCCGACGAACGTGACCCGGATGGACTACGCCGCGCCGTTGTTCAACGAGCTCGTGTTCTCCATGGCCACCGAGCAGCTGCTCGGCATCGAGGTGCCCGAGCGGGCCCAGTGGATCCGGACGCTGATGTGCGAGGTCAACCGGATCTCCTCGCACATGCTCTTCATGGCGACCAACGGCATGGACCTGGGTGCCGTGAGCATGATGCTCTACGGCTGGCGGGAGCGCGAGGAGCTGCTCCGGTTCCTCGAGCAGGTCACCGGCCTGCGCATGAACCACAACTACATCCGTCCGGGTGGGGTCGCCGCCGACCTGCCGGACGGTTGGGAGGAGCACCTCGACGGTGTGCTGTCGGTCCTGCCGGAGCGACTCGAGGAGTTCGACACCCTCATGACCGGCCAGCCGATCTGGCGGGACCGGCTCCAGGGCGTCGGGGTGATCACCGCCGAGGAGGCGGTCTCCCTCGGTGCGACGGGTCCGATCCTCCGCTCGACCGGGTACGCCTGGGACCTCCGCCGTGACCTGCCGTACCTCTGCTACGACCAGCTCGACTTCGACGTCATCGTCGGCACCCACGGCGACAGCTTCGACCGCTACAGCATCCGGCTCGCCGAGATCCGTGAGTCGATTCGCATCGTCCGGCAGTGCATGGACAAGATGCCCTCCGGCGACTACCGGATCCAGGACAAGAAGGTGACCCCGCCGCCGAGGGCTCGGATCGACGAGTCCATGGAGGCGCTCATCCACCACTTCAAGATCTTCACCGAGGGCTTCAAGGTGCCCGAGGGTGAGGTCTACGTGGCGGTGGAGAACCCACGGGGGGAGCTCGGCTGCTACCTGGTCTCCGACGGGTCGTCGCATCCCGTCCGCATGCACATCCGAGCACCGAGCTTCGTGAACCTCCAGACCCTCCCGCACCTCATGCAGGGTTCGCTCATCGCCGACACGGTCGCCATCGTGTCGTCGGTCGACCCGATCATGGGCGACGTGGACCGCTGAGGGGGACTCCGTGGCTCGGTTCTCCCCCGACAACGAGGCGCTCGCCCGCCGCATCGTGGACCGGTACCCGGTGGCCAAGTCGGCGACCATCCCGCTGTGCCACCTGGCCCAGGAACAGGACGGCTACCTGGCCCCCGACGCCATGGAGCACGTGGCCGAACTCGTCGGCTGCACGCCCGCCGAGGTGCTGGGCACGGCCAGCTTCTACGAGATGTTCAAGCTGCACCCGGTCGGGCGGTACTGCCTGAACATCTGCACGAACATCTCGTGCCGTCTCCTCGGGGCGTCCGAACTGCTGGCGCGGGCCGAGGAGCGGCTCGGCGTCCGCGCCGGGGGCACGACGGCCGACGGGACGATCACGCTCGAGGACGTCGAGTGCATCGCCGCGTGCACGGAGGCGCCGGCGCTGCAGGTCAACTACCGCTACGTCGAACGTGTCGACGCCGCTGCGCTCGACGCCCTGATCGACGACCTCCGGAGCGGGACGGGCCGGGCGGAGGAGTTCCCCCCGCACGGGACGCTCGGACTCGTCCGGCAGGAGCTGGGACCGGACGACCTGGCGAACGTCACCCCTCCCGGGGAGCAGGTCGAGCCGGTCTGGTTCGCCCGCAACGCCGCACCGACCGACGAGGGGGCGTCGTGACCGACCAGTCGACCGATCCGGCCGTGCCGCGCGTCGTGTCCTCACGGTTCGACGTGGCCGACGCCCACACCCTCGAGGTGTACCGGACCACCGGTTCCTTCCCCGGGTACGCCGGACTCGCCGCCGCGCTCGAGCGCACGCCGGACGAGGTCCGGGAGTCGGTGGTCGCGGCGACCCTGCTGGGCAGAGGCGGTGCCGGGTTCCCGGCCGGGGTCAAGTGGGGCTTCTGTCCTCCGGGTGTGTGGCCCCGGTACGTCGTGGTCAACGGTGACGAGTCCGAGCCGGGGACCTACAAGGACCGGATGCTCATGGAGCGGGACCCGCACCAGCTGATCGAGGGTGCCCTCATCGCCGCCTACGCCATCGGTGCCGCGCAGGTGTTCTTGTACGTGCGCGGCGAGATGCCGCACGCCCAGGAGCGGATCGCCGCGGCGCTCAACGAGGCGCTCGCGGCCGGGCTGGTCGGCCGGAACATCCTCGGCACCGACTTCAGCGTCGACGTGCTGCTCCACTGGGGCGCCGGTGCCTACATCGTGGGCGAGGAGACGGCGCTCATCGAGTCGCTCGAGGGCAACCGGGGGATGCCGCGGCTCAAGCCGCCGTTCTTCCCGGCGGCCAAGGGTCTCTACATGCGGCCGACGATCGTCAACAACGTCGAGACGCTCGCCAACCTGCCGTGGCTCATGCACCACGGGGTCGACGCGTACCGTGCGGTGGGCACCGAGACGTCACCGGGGACGCGTCTGATCGCGCTCTCCGGGCACGTCCGACGTCCGGGCGTCTACGAGGTGCCGCAGGGGACGACCACGTTCCGGGACCTCTTCCACGACGAGCGCTACGGGGGCGGGATCCGGGACGGCAACGAGCTCAAGATGTTCATCCCGGGCGGCGCGTCCGCACCGTGGTTCTTCCCGGAGCAGATCGACCTGCCGCTCGAGGCCAGGCCCGTCGGTGCCGCCGGGTCGATGCTCGGCTCCGGTGCCGTGGTCGTGATGGACGAGACCACCGACGCGGTCGAGGCCTGCTACTCGCTCGTGCGGTTCTTCGCCCGCGAGTCCTGCGGCAAGTGCACACCGTGCCGCGAGGGCACCACCTGGGAGGAGAAGATCCTCGAGCGCATCCTCGAGGGGCACGGTCGACCGTCCGACATCGACCTCCTGCTCGACGTCGCCGACAACATCAGCCCCGGGCCGTACCCGGTGGCCGCCGATCCGGAGCACGGCCTCGAGGCGGTGCCGTTCCCGCCCAAGCAGACGACGATCTGCCCGCTGGGTCCGTCCTCCGTCGCTCCGATCACGTCGGCGATCCGCAGGTTCCGGTCCGAGTTCGAGGCGAGGATCACCCGTCGGGACCTGATCCCGGTGAGTTCCGCCGCCCCCGGGGCCGCGGTGACGGGGGGCGACGATGTCTGAGCGTCCCCGTCCGATCGAGGTCACCGATCCGGTCACGATCACCGTCGACGGTCGTCCGATCGAGGTGCAGCGCGGCGAGCTGCTCATCGACGCGTGTGAGCGCAACGACGCCTACATCCCCCGGTTCTGCTACCACCCGCGCATGGAGCCGGTCGGCATGTGCCGGATGTGCCTGGTCGAGGTCGACACCGGCCGGGGCCCGGCGCTCCAGCCGAGCTGCATGATCCCGACCGCCCCGGACATGGTCGTCGAGACGGCCTCGGAACGCGTCACCAAGGCCCAGGACGGCGTGCTCGAGTTCCTGCTCGCCAACCACCCGCTCGACTGTCCGGTGTGCGACAAGGGTGGGGAGTGCCCCCTGCAGGACCAGACCATGGCCTACGGCCCCGGCGAGTCGCGCTGGGTCGAGGAGAAGCGCCACTACGAGAAGCCGATCGAGATCTCGCCGCTCGTCCTGCTCGACCGCGAGCGGTGCATCCTGTGCGACCGGTGCACCCGGTTCGCGTCGGAGGTCACCGACGACCCGCTGATCCACTTCATCAACCGCGGGTCCAACACCGAGGTCAACACCTTCCCCGGTGACCCGTTCAGCTCGTACTTCTCCGGCAACACGGTCCAGATCTGCCCCGTCGGTGCGTTGACGGCCACGCCGTACCGGTTCCGGGCCAGGCCGTGGGACCTCGAGCGGACCGAGTCGACCTGCACGACGTGTTCGGTCGGGTGCCGGGTGACCCTCGAGTCGAGCCGGGACCGCATGCTGCGGATCAACGGTGTCGACTCGGATCCGGTCAACTGGTCCTGGCTGTGCGACGCCGGCCGCTTCTCGTTCGAGGCGACCAACAGTGAGGACCGGCTCACCGAGCCCCTCCGCCGGAACCCGGACGGCTCGTTCAGCGGGATCCGCTGGTCCGAGGCCCTCACCGTCGTCGCCGACGCGCTCCGGGGGTCCGACCCGCAGCGGGTCGCGGTGCTCGGTGGCTCGCGACTCACCGACGAGTCGGCCTACGCCTGGGCGGCCCTCGCCAAGGGGGTCGTCGGCACCGACCACGTCGACGCCCAGCTCGGCGACGGACTGCCGGCTGCGGTGTTCGACCTGCCGGGGGCGACGATCGACGACGTGTGCCGGCCGGGCGGGACCGTCCTCTACCTGGGACCCGACCCCAAGGAGGAGCTGCCGGTCCTGTTCCTGCGGCTCAAGCACGCGGCGCAGCGCGACGGTGTCCGGATCCTCGAGGTCACGCCGACGGCGACCAGCCTCACCCCCTACGCCGTCGCCGGGGTCCGTCCCCGCCCGGGTGAGCTCGCTGCCGTGGCGTCGGTCCTCGCCGGCGGCGACGTGCCCGCCGAGGGTGTGGCGGGCGTGCCCGCCGCCGAACTCGAGGGCGTGCTCGACGCGCTCGGTGCCGCCGACGGTCCGGTCTCCGTGGTCATCGGCCGTCCCAACCTCGCCGAGTCCGCGCAGGTGGTGCTCGACGCCGCTGCGTCCCTGTCGGCCCTCCCGGGGGTGCGGTTCCTCCCCGTGGTCCGGCGGGGCAACGCCCGCGGCGCCGTGACGGCGGGTCTCGCCCCGGGTCGGCTCCCGGGTGGCGCCCGACTCGGTTCCGACGACCACTGGTCCTCAACCTGGTCGACGGTTCCGACCGCGGCCGGCCACGACGCCCTCGGGATCCTGGCCGCTGCAGCGGCGGGGGAGATCTCGACGCTCGTGCTGCTCGGCGCGGACCCGCTCTCCGACGTCGGTGACCGGGCCCTCGTCGACCGCGCGCTCGAGCGTGTCGACACGATCGTGGCGCTCGACGCCTTCCCGACCGCATCAGTCCGCCGAGCCGACCTGGTGCTGCCCGTCGCCGTGGCCGGTGAGGTCGACGGCACCACGACCAACCTCGAGGGCCGGGTCAGCCGGGTCCGGGCCAAGGTCACCCCACCGGGGACCGCGCGGGCGGACTGGGTGGTGGCGGTCGAGCTGGCACGACGACTCGGCGCCGAGTGGACGGCACGCACGGTCGAGGCCCTCCGTGACGAGCTCGTGGCCGGGGCCCCGCAGCTGGCGGGCACCTCCTGGGCGCAGGTCGACGCCGCCGACGACGGGGTGGTGGTCGACCTGACCGGGCGTGGGTTCGATCCGGGTCCCACCGCACCCGTCCCGCAGATCGACAGCTACTCGCTCCGGCTGGTGCTCAGCCGTGAGCTGTACGACGGCGGCGAGCTGCTCGCCCGGTCCGAGTCCCTGGCCGGGCTGTCCCGCACACCGACGGTCGGCATCTCGGTCGGAGACGCCGAACGGCTCGGGGTGAGCGACGGCACGGCGCTCATCGTTCGGGGCGAGCGTGGATCGCTGACGTTGCCGGCCCGGGTCAGCTCGGGGATCCCGCGGGGGACGGCCCACCTGGTCCACCGACTCGAGGGCTCGGACCCGATCAGCCTGCTGTCCGCCGACGAGGTGGCCTGCGACGTCCGTGTGGAGCTCGCCTGATGGACCCGCTGCTCTCCGGCGAGATCGGTCTCACCGAGATCCTCATCGTCCTGCTCAAGGTCGTGGTGTCGTTCGCCGCCCTGATGGTGGGCGTGATGCTCATGGTCTGGTTCGAGCGCAAGCTCGTCGCCGACATGCAGAACCGCATCGGCCCGAACCGTGCGGGCCCGTTCGGGCTGCTCCAGACGCTCGCCGACGGCATCAAGTTGTTCTTCAAGGAGGACCTGCAGCCGGAGCGGTCCGATCCCTTCGTGTTCAAGCTGGCCCCGTACCTGTCGCTGGTGCCGGCGTTCCTGGTCTTCACGGTGATCCCGATCGCCGGCAACTTCTCCGACGGCAACGACGGTGTGGTCACCCTGCTCGGTCACGAGACGCTCATGCAGGTCGCCAACCCGCAGATGGGGATCCTCTTCGTCCTAGCGATGAGTTCGATCGCCGTCTACGGCGTCATGCTCGCCGGTTGGTCGTCGGGCTCGAAGTACCCGCTCCTGGGGTCGGTGCGGGCCTCGGCGCAGATGGTCTCCTACGAGGCGGCCCTCGGCCTCTCAGTGGCCTCGGTGCTGCTGCTCGCCGGCACGCTGACCACCAACGGGATCGTCGCCGGACAGGCGGGGTGGCGCTGGAACATCTGGATGACGCTGCTCGTGCCGTTCGTCGTGTTCGTGATCGCCGCGACGGCCGAGTTGAACCGTCCGCCGTTCGACCTGGTCGAGGCCGAACAGGAGCTGGTCGGCGGCTTCCACACCGAGTACTCCTCGATCCGCTTCGCCCTGTTCTTCCTGGCCGAGTTCATGAACACGGTCACCATGTCGGCGGTGATCGTGACGCTGTTCCTCGGTGGACCTGCGGGTCCGATCCCCTCGGGGGCTCCCGGCTGGGTCCAGGACTACCTGCTGCCGCTGATCTACTTCTTCGGGAAGCTGTTCATCTTCCTGTTCGTCTTCGTGTGGTTCCGGGCGACCCTGCCCCGGTTCCGGTACGACCAGTTGATGGACCTCGGCTGGAAGTTCCTCATCCCGCTGGCGCTCGGCTGGTTCCTGATCCTGACGGCGCTCAAGGTGGCCGACGACCAGGGCTGGAACCCGGTGGTCGCCGCCGCCGGTGCCGTCGCCGTCGTCGTACTCGGTGCCGTGCTGCTCCGGTCGTCGATCCGCGCCGCGTCCGGTGCCGAGCTCGACGACGTGACCGCAGACGTGGTGGGAGGGGAGTCCTGATGGGGTACCTCGACGGTTTCGTGGTCACGTTCAGGAAGTGGTTCGGCACGAGGTCCGACACCGGTCGCCGGATCACGGTGCAGTACCCCGAGGAGACGCGCCCCAAGCCGCCGCGGTTCCACGGCCGCCACGTCCTCAACCGCTACACCGACGGCATGGAGAAGTGCATCGGGTGCGAGCTGTGCGCCGGGGTCTGTCCGGCGCGGTGCATCTACGTGCGCGGTGCCGACAACGATCCGGACGATCCCCGTTCGCCGGGTGAGCGCTACGGGTTCGTCTACGAGATCAACTACCTGCGGTGCATCCACTGCGACCTGTGCGTCGAGGCCTGCCCGACCGAGGCGATCACCGAGACCAAGCTCTTCGAGTTCGCCTTCACCAACCGCTCGGACGCCATCTACACGAAGGCCGAGCTGCTCGTGGGTGACGACGGGCGGCCGCAGCAGCTGCCGTGGGAGCACTGGGGCGACGGGTTCGATCCCGCCGCCGACACCTCCGGGTGGATGCGGGCGACCGCCCCGAGCGGGGATGCGTCGTTCGAGGGCGTCGTCGCGTGGTCCGGCGAGCTCGGCTACGGCGTGCGGGCACCGGAGGGTGGCCAGCCCCTCGAGCAGGAGACCCGCGCCGCAGCGGAGGCGGAGCACGGTCACGACGACCACGGTCACGACGACCACGGCCACGACGAACACGGGGCCGGCCACTGATGCGGGTCGAGGTCTTCACCTTCCTGGTCGCCGGGGCGATCTGCATCGCCGGCGCCCTCGGGGTCGTGCTGTTCCGCAACCCGGTGCACAACGCCCTCAGCCTCGTCGCGACGTTGTTCGGCGTGGCGGTGCTGTTCATCGCCCAGGAGGCGTACTTCCTCGCTGCGATCCAGGTGATCGTCTACGCCGGGGCGATCGTCATCCTCTTCCTGTTCGTCATCATGCTGCTCGGGGTCGACCGGACCGAGGCGATCGAGCGGGATCCGTTCCGACTGCGGCGGACCATCACGATCCTCGGCGGCGCGGTGTTGCTCGCCGGCACCGTGGCGATCCTCCTCGCCGCCGGACAGCGGGCGACCGGCCGGGAGGCACTCACCGCACCGCTGGACCCGTCGGTCACCGACGTCGAGCGGCTCGGTCGGGCGATCTTCACCGACTACGTGTTCGCCTTCGAGATCACGGCGCTCCTGCTGACCGTCGCCGTCGTGGGGGCGGTCGTGCTGACCCGGCGCACCACCGGCGCACCGATCGACCTCGAGGAGTTCCCCGACGGGACGGCCTACGACGTGTGGCTGTCGGACCACCCCGACGCCGTGCTGCCCCTCGACGACGATGTCCAGGACGGCGACGGGACCGACGACAGGACCGACGACGGTCCCGTCGACGGGACCGACGACAGGACCGACGCCGAGACCGACGAGTCGGAGGTGGCGGGCTGATGTTCACCTTCGACGACTCGTGGTACCTGGTGCTCGGTGCGATCCTGTTCTCGATCGGCGCCGTCGGCCTGGTCGTCCGCCGCAACCCGCTCGTGATGTTCATGTGCGTCGAGCTGATGCTCAACGCCGTCAACCTGACGTTCGTCGCCTTCGGGAGCCTGCTCGGCGACGTCGGCGGTCAGACCGTCGTGTTCTTCGTGCTGGTCGTCGCCGCCGCCGAGGTGGTCGTCGGACTGGCGATCATCGTGGCCATCATGCGTCGCCGGGCCGAGGCGAACGCCGACGACGTGTCGCTCCTGAGGGGATGAGGTCGAGGGGATGGGGTTGACGGGATGAGGTCGAGGTACCTGCGATGGAACTGATCTGGCTCATCCCCGCCCTGCCCGTGGCCGGGTTCCTGCTGCTCGCCGCCGCCGGCCGTCGGATCGGCGACCCGGGCGCCGGCGTGCTCGCGTCGCTCGCCGTCGTCGGCTCGTTCGCCGCCTCGGTCGCCGTCCTCCTGACGCTCGCCGGCGAACCCGAGGGCTCGCGGCAGATCACCCAGACGCTGTGGACGTGGATCCCGGCGGACTCGTTCCAGGTCTCCTTCGGGCTGCTCGCCGACGAGCTCAGCCTGATGATGTGCCTCTTCATCACCGGCGTCGGTGCCCTGATCCACGTGTACGCGATCGGCTACATGCGGGGTGATCCGGAGTTCGCCCGGTTCTTCACGTACCTCAACCTGTTCATCGCCTCGATGCTCCTGCTGGTGCTCGGGGACAACCTGATCCTCACGTTCCTCGGCTGGGAGGGAGTGGGCGCCTGTTCGTACCTGTTGATCTCGTTCTGGTTCACCGAACCGGCGAACGCCTCGGCCGGCAAGAAGGCCTTCGTCACCAACCGGATCGGTGACTTCGGCTTCATGCTCGGGACCTTCCTGGTCTTCGTGACCTTCGGGACGATCGACTACCTCCAGATCGACGCCGCCGCTCCCGGTGTGTCCTCGGGGACCGCGACGGCGATCGCCCTGCTGTTCTTCCTGGCGGCGACCGGCAAGTCGGCGCAGCTCCCGCTGTTCGTGTGGCTGCCGGACGCGATGGCCGGGCCCACCCCGGTCTCGGCCCTCATCCACGCTGCGACGATGGTGACCTCCGGGGTGTTCCTGCTCACCCGGCTCAGCCCGATCCTCGAGGCGGCCGGCTGGGCGAACGACCTGATCGCCTGGGTCGGTGCGATCACGGCGCTGCTCGCCGCCGGGGCCGCGGTCGCCCAGAACGACATCAAGAAGGTGCTCGCCTACTCCACGGTGTCCCAGCTCGGCTTCATGTTCATCGCCATCGGGTCGCAGAACTACGTGGGGGCGTTGTTCCACATGATCACCCACGCCTTCTTCAAGGCGCTGCTGTTCCTCGGGGCCGGGGCGGTGATCTACTCCATGTCGCACGAGCAGGACATGCGGCGCTACGGACAGCTGCGGAAGTACCTGCCCGTCACGTTCGCGACCATGTTCATCGGGTGGCTGGCCATCAGCGGGATCCCGCCGTTCTCGGGGTTCTGGTCCAAGGACGAGATCCTCGCCGGGTCGTTCGAGGTGCGCCCTGCGGGCCAGTTGCTCTGGGTTGCGGGGATCATCGCTGCGCTGCTCACGGCGTTCTACATGACCCGGCTGATGATCATGACGTTCGCCGGAGGCACGGAGCAGTGGCGGACCAGGAGCGAGGACCTGCTGCCGGAGGTCCCCCACGACGTCGAGGCCGATGACGCACACGCGTCGGGGCACGACGACCACCACGCCCACCACCTGACTCCCGACCACACGCCCCGGGAGGCGCCGGCGGTCATGCTCGGTCCGCTCGTCGTGCTGGCCGCCCTCGCTGCGGTCGCCGGGTTGCTCAACCTGCCCTTCGCCGACTCCCTGCACTTCCTCGACCACTGGGTCGAGCCGACGCTCGAGGGCCAGAGCGGGTTGCCCGACGCCCTCGTCCAGTGGGTCCTGGCCCTCACCTCGATCGTGGGGGCGTGCCTCGGCGTGTGGTTCGCGTGGCGCGTCTACCAGCAGCACCGGGTCGACCGGACCAGGATCGAGCAACCGGTGCTGGCGCACGCCTGGCACATCGACGACGCGTACGCCCGTGTGGTCGCCGGGCCCGGTGAGGCGTCGTTCCAGGGTCTGGCGGACTTCGACCACGACGTCGTGGACGGTGCCGTCCGTGGCGTCGGAGGTGCCACCCAGCAGGCCGGTGACGCCGTGCGGGGGCTCCAGACCGGATTCGTCCGGAGCTACGCGTTCGGCATCGGACTCGGTGCCGTCGCCCTCGTGCTCTTCGCTGTGGTGAGGATGAGCCTGTGATCGCCTCGGAGACCCTGAACTGGCTCGTGCCGGCGTTGATCCTCACCCCGTTCGTCGGGGCGGCGGTCCTGGCCGTCATGCCGGCGCGCCGAGCGGAGCTCTTCCGGCCGGTCGCCCTGTTGTTCTCAGCGGCGACCGGGATCCTCGCCGTCTACCTGCTCACTCAGTTCGACGGGAACGAGGCCGGTTTCCAGTTCGCCCTGCAGCAACCGTGGGTGGAACGACTCGGCATCTCGCTGGCGTTCGGCGTCGACGGCATCTCGGTGTTCCTCGTGGTCCTGACCGGCGTGATCTTCCCGATCGCCATGCTCGGGGCCACACCGCACCACGACCCGAAGCCCTACTACGCGTGGCTCTGCGTCCTGATGGGTGCCTCCATGGGCGTGTTCATGGCGCTCGACCTGGTGCTCTTCTTCGTGTTCTTCGAGCTGGTGCTCGTCCCGATGTACTTCCTCATCGGGTTGTGGGGGTACGCGGAGCGCACGGCGGCGGCCACCAAGTTCTTCCTGTACACCATGTTCGGCTCGGCGCTCATGCTCGTGGGCCTGGTCGCGACGGCCGTGCTGCACCAGCGTGGGGTCGGCGGCCAGCTGACGTTCAACCTGCTCGAGATCGCCCGGGACCCCGGGATCTCGACCAACGCCGCCCGACTGATCTTCGTGGCGTTCGCCGTCGCCTTCGCCATCAAGGTGCCGCTGGTCCCGCTGCACACCTGGTTGCCCGACGCCCACACGCAGGCGCCGACGGCCGGGTCGGTCATCCTGGCGGCGGTGATGCTCAAGCTGGGTACGTACGGGTTCCTGCGCTTCGGCATCTACCTGTTCCCCGAGGCGGCCGTGTGGGCCAAGCCGGTGCTGCTCACCATGGCCGTGCTCGGCATCACCTACGGGGCGATCGTTGCGACGATGCAGACCGACCTGAAGCGACTCGTCGCCTACTCGTCCATCGCCCACCTGGGATTCATCGTCCTCGGCCTGTTCAGCCTCACCGTGGTGGGCATCGAGGGCGGGATCCTGGTGATGGTCAACCACGGCATCACCACCGGGGCCCTGTTCCTCCTGGTTGGGATGGTCTACGAACGGCGCCACACCCGTGAGATCTCGCAGCTCTCCGGGTTGCAGAAGTCGGCACCGCTGCTCGCCGCGGTGATGACCATCGTGGTGCTGGCGTCGGTCGGCCTCCCCGGCCTGAACGGCTTCCCCGGTGAGCTGCTCGCCCTGCTCGGGGCGTTCCAGACCTCCCGGGTGTGGGGCGTGATCGCGGTGACCGGGGTGATCCTGGCCGCGCTCTACCTGCTGTGGGCCTACCAGCGGACCTTCCACGGACCGGCGACGGGCGAGAACGCAACGATCCGGGACATGCGTCCGTCCGAGGTGCTCGTGATGGCGCCGCTGGTCGTGCTGATCGTCGTGCTCGGCCTGTTCCCGGGCCTGATGATCGATCGGATGGAGCCGTCGGTGAAGGCGCTCGTCGCCCACGTCGACGAGCGTGTCGAGGACTTCGAGGAGACCCGCTACGAGTTCGTCGGTCCGAGTCCCGACACCGGCGGGGAGGCCGAGGGCCACTCCGGTGGCGACTCCTCCGGCGGTACCGGTGAGGGTGGGGGAGCGGGCTGATGGCTGGTTCGTCACTGCTCGCCGTCGCCCTCCAGGACGTGCTCGTGGACGCGGGGGACGGGTTCGCGCTGCCGTCGATCGACTGGGCCGGCATCGCGCCCAACCTGATCCTGATGCTCGGGGCGATCCTGCTCCTGACGGTGGTGTCGATCCTCAAGCGTCGGGTCCCCTCGTGGTTCGCGCCGGTGTGGACGATCTCGGCGGCGGTCGCTGCCGCCCTGGCGGTGGTGCCCCTGTGGCAGCGCTTCTCCGACACCGGTCCCGAGACCCTCGTGGCGGGGGCGGTCGGACTCGACGGCTTCTCGCTGTTCGCGACCGTGGTCGTGTGCATCGCCGTGGTGTTCGTCGCCCTGCTGCTCGCCGACTACCTGCAGCGGGAGGGCCTCGAGTCGCCCGAGTGGTACGTGCTCGTGCTGCTGTCGGCCTCGGGAGCGGTGACCATGGCCTCGGCCGACGACCTCATCGTCCTGTTCGTCGGGCTCGAGATCCTGTCGGTTGCCGCCTACGTGATGACGGCGATGCACCGCCGACGGGTGTCGTCCCAGGAGGCCGGGCTCAAGTACTTCGTGCTGGGGGCCTTCTCCTCGGCGTTCCTGCTGTACGGCATCGCCCTGACCTACGGGGCGACCGGGTCGACCAACCTGGCCGAGATCCAGGCCTTCCTCGCCGAGGACGTGGTCACCCAGAACGCACTGCTGCTCGGCGGCCTCGCCTTCATGCTGGTGGGGCTCGGCTTCAAGGTCGGTGCCGTGCCCTTCCACTCGTGGGCCCCGGACGTCTACCAGGGCGCACCCACGCCGATCTCGGGCTACATGGCGGGTGCGGTCAAGCTGGGCGCCTTCGCCGCCCTGCTCCGGGTGTTCGTCGTGGCGTTCGGTCCCGCCTACCGGCAGGAGTGGCAGCCACTGGTGGCCGCACTCGCAGTGCTGAGCCTGGTCGTCGGTGCGTTCGCGGCGATCTCGCAGACCAACGTCAAGCGCATGCTCGCCTACTCGTCGATCAACCACGCCGGGTTCATCCTCCTCGGCGTCCTGGCGGCGTCGCCCGCGGGTACCGAGGCGGCGCTGTTCTACCTGCTCGCCTACACGTTCATGGCGGCGGGCAGCTTCGCCGTGGTCACGCTCGTCGGCCGGGCCGGGGAGCACCGGCAGTCGCTCGATGACTACCGGGGACTGGCGTCGGTCCGGCCCGGGCTGGCGCTGGTGTTCACGGTCCTGCTCCTGTCGCAGGCGGGCGTCCCGCTCACGGTCGGCTTCCTCGCCAAGCTCTACGTCGTCACCGCCGCCGTGGAGTCGGGCTTCGACTGGGTGGCCGTGGTGGCGATGCTGACCGCCGTGGTCTCGGCGTTCATGTACCTGCGCATCGTCGCGACGATGTACTTCGGCGACGCACCGGAGGGTGCGCCCGCCCTCCGGATCCCCGCGGCGACCGGTCTGGCGCTCGGGCTGTCGGTGGTCGGCGTCCTGCTGCTCGGCATCGTCCCCGGCCCGGTGAGCGACTGGGCCAACTCCGCCGTCGCGCAGCTCGTCGTCGCCGCTCCCTGAACCCGCAGCGGCGCGCCACCGTCCGGGTGGACGGTCGGCCGGCCGGTCTGCGGGGCATGCTGGTCGGGTGAACGTCTTCGCACCCGACGATCCGGTGGCGGTGGACGCCGCACCCGGGACCGCACGGCCACCCGGGTGGGTCGCAGCGATCGTCGGACTGCTCGCCGCCGGTGCCGGCCTGGCCACCGGTGAGCTCCTCGCCGGCCTGTGGGGCCGGTGGCGGTCGCCCGTCGTGACGGTCGGCGACCGCGTCGTCGACGCCGTGCCGCCAGCGGTCAAGGACTGGGCGATCGACACGTTCGGCACGAACGACAAGGTCGTGCTCATCGCCGGGACCCTGCTCGTGCTCGCCGGGTTCGCCGTGCTCGCCGGGGTGCTGGCGACGCGGGGTCGTTGGGGTGCTGCGTTCGGCGTGGTGGCGATCTTCGCCGTGTGCGGCGCGGCAGCGGCCCTCGGTCGTGGTGGGGGCGGTGCCGTGTCGGTCGTTCCGGGCCTGACCGCCGGAGTGGTGACCGCGGCGGTGCTCCGGTGGCTCGCCCGGCTGGCACGCGCCGGGTGGGTGCCGGAGCCAGCGGGAGCTGGCGACGCCCCCGTGTCGATGCGCGCGCTGCAGGCCGACAGCCGACGCCGGTTCCTCGGTGTCTCGGTCGGGGTCGCCGCTGCGTCCGTGGCCGTCGCCGGTGCGGGGCGGTGGCTGCAGCAGCGGGCGGCGGTCACCGTCGAGCGCCTGCAGGTCCTGCTGCCCGGACCGGTCAGCCCGGCGCCCCCGGTGCCCGCTGCGGCATCGGTCGAGGTCGCAGGCGTCGGCCCGTTCGTGACCCCCACCGAGGACTTCTACCGGATCGACACCGCCCTCGTCGTGCCCCAGGTGGGTGCCGAGGACTGGTCGTTGCGTGTCACCGGCCGGGTCGACCGGCCCCTGACGCTCACCTACGACCAGCTGCTCGCCCGGCCGATGATCGAGCGGGTCGTCACGATCGCCTGCGTCTCCAACGAGGTCGGTGGCGACCTGATCGGGACGGCGACGTGGCTCGGGTGCCGCCTCGACGACCTGCTCGCCGAGGCCGGGGTGCAACCCGAGGCCGACCAGGTCGTCGGGGTGTCGGTCGACGGGTTCACCGCCGGGTTCCCGACCGCCGTGCTCGACGGTCGGGACGCCATGGTGGTGGTGGGCATGAACGGTGAGCCGCTCACGGCGAAGCACGGATTCCCCGCCCGGCTCGTGGTGCCGGGCCTGTACGGCTACGTCTCGGCCACCAAGTGGTTGAGCGAGATCCGCCTCACCCGCTTCGACGAGTTCGAGGGTTACTGGATCCCCCGGGGCTGGGCGGTCGAGGGACCGGTCCTCACCCAGTCCCGGATCGACGTGCCCCGGGTCGGGGCGACCGTCCCCGCCGGAGCGCCCACGCCGGTGGCGGGAGTGGCCTGGGCGATGCTCGGTGAGGTGACCCGGGTCGAGGTGCAGGTCGACGACGGGCCGTGGCAGGACGCCCGGCTCGGCGAGGCGTACTCCGAGTCGACCTGGCGCCAGTGGAGCCTGGCCTGGACGCCGACACCGGGGGAGCACACGATCCGGGTGCGGGCCACCGACTCGGTCGACGGGACGCAGACCGAACAGGTCACCGACGTCGCCCCGGACGGCGCACGCGGCTGGCACACCGTCCGCGTCACGGCGACCTGAGCCAGCCGACCACTGGCTCAGCCGGTGGTGCCGCTGGCCAGAGCGTCGACCACCGTGGTCAGCAGCCCGTCGAGCTCCTTCGCGGTGGCTCGGAACGCCCGACGACTCCGCCCCATTGGGTCCGAGACATCACGGTGCCAGTCGAAGACCGAGCTACCTGCTGATGCGTGCAGGTAGCGGGCCCACTCCCGGACGTCGTCCGGTCCACGTAGGTTCGTGGTGGCGAGCGAGGCAGCACCGTCGACGGCATCCCTGAGTGTGAGGACGCGGTCGGAGTGGTCGGTCCAACTCGTCACGATGTCGATGACGTGCGAACCCTCCATCGTGATCGTGAAGTCAGCTTCCTCCAGGAGGGTGCGGTCGATGGCTCGGGATCGGTGATCGCTCAGGTCGAGACCCAGGCGGTCCAGCGCTGCGATGGCTCCGTCCGCAGCGGGCTTTCCACCGGGTAGGAAACCTGCCGAGCCGACCGACGCCTCGATGCCCGCCTGGTGGAGGCTCCGGTGCAGGAGTCGTTCCGCCATGGGCGAGCGGCACTGGTTGGCGGTGCACACGACCAGTACCCGAAGCACGTGGTCGCCGTCCCAGCTCATACGTCCTCCGGTCTCGGCGTCGGTCGTCCGGCCTGTGCGAGCAGTCTGCTGTAGACACCCAGTGTGGTCGAGATCACCCGCTCCTGGTCGAATTCCGCCTCGGCCCGCTCGCGGGCGGCCACCCGCATCGCGGCCCGACGGTCCGGGTCGCCGATCAGGTCGCGGAGCGCCTCCCGGAGGGCGGCCGGGTCGCGGACCGTGACGAGCAGTCCGGTCCGGTCGTGGTCGACGACCTGCCGACACCCTCGGATCCGGGTCGCCACGACCGGGAGCCCCGTGGCGGCGGCCTCCATGGCCGAGCGCGGGTAGCCCTCACGGTGGGACGCCAGCACGTAGACGTCCATCGCCCAGTAGAGCTCCTCGACGTCGTGGCGCATGCCGAGGAACTGCACCCCCTCCGCCCGGGCTCGTTCCACCGTCGAGCGGTCCAGGGCGTCGGGCTTGTCGGGGTCGTCCGGTCCGACCACCACGAGGGTCGCACCGTCGCGCCGGTCGCCGAGTTCGTGCCAGGCGGTGAACAGCTCGGGGTAGCCCTTTTCGGCGACCAGCCGCCCGACGGCACCGACCACGACGCTGTCGTCGTCGACCCCGATCGACCGCCGCACCCGGGTCCGCTCCGCGGCGTCCGGCGGTGGCCGGAACCGGCGCAGGTCGACCCCGTTGCCGAGCAGGTGCAGCTTGCGCTCCGGCATCCGCAGGGTGGTCCGGAGCAGCTCGAGGTCCTCCGGGTTCTGGACCAGCTCGGCATCCGAGCACGTCGATGCGAGCCGTTCGAGGGAGTACACGACTGCCCGTTTGGCGAAGCGGTCCTCGGGCAGCGCGTACAGGCCGTGGACGGTGTTGACCACCGCCGGCACGCGGGCGGAGCGGGCGGCGATGCGACCGTACAGACCGGGCTTCGGGTTGTGGGTGTGGACGATGTCGGGTCGGAGTTCCCGGAACAGGCGGTGCAGTTCGCCGAGGGCCCGGACGTCGCGGGTCGGCGCCATGGCCCGGGTGGCGTTGCGCAACGGCACGTGGCGCACGCCTCGCTCCTCGACCGCCGGGACGAACTCGCCGGGGGCGCTCGCCCCGATCACCTCGTAGCCCGCGTCGACGAACGCGCTGAGCTGCGGGCCGAGGAGCAACTCCAGACTGATGTCGGTCGTCGTGACGTGCACGACCCGGGGCCGGCTCACGTGGTGGCGTTCCGGTAGCGGAACCGGTTGGCGGCGTCTCGCAGCGCGTCCTCGTAGCGCAGGCCACCGAGCACCTTGCGTCGGAACCAGCGGTCGGTGTCGGCGGCCTGGATCGGGGATCGGGCGACGCGGTGCAGGTCGGTGCCCGGCCCGTTGGCGACGGTCCCGGCCAGCACGGCGGTCCGGAACCGTCCGCGCACCGCCCGCTCGGCGACGTCGGACCCGGCGACGGCCTTGGGGTAGGCGAAGTGGTCGACCACCGAACCGGTGTGTTCCGCGAGCAGTTCGACGGACCGGTCGAGTTCGTCGGCCACCTGGTCCGCCGGGAGCCGGTCGAGGAGTGCGTGGGTGTGGGTGTGCGACCCGATGGTCACCAGGTCCGACGCAGCGAGCTCGCGCACCCCCGCCCACGAGAGCGGTCGCCCGTCGGCCGGGAACGGGAGGTTGCGCTCCACGAAGTCGGTCGCCACGTAGAAGGTGGCGGGCACTCGGTGCCGGTCGAGGGCCGGGAGCACGTGGTCGACCCAGTCCGTCGTCCCGTCGTCGAAGGTGAGCACCACTCCCGGCTCGACGGTGGTCCCGCCGGCCAGCTCGTCGGCGGCGGCGTCGAGGTCGAGCACCCGGTGGTGCTCGACCAGCCACCGGAGCTGCCGGTCGAAGCGCTCCGGCGGCAGGTCCATCTGTCCGCCGCTCCCCGCTCCGACCCGGTGGTAGATGAGCACGACGATGCCCGGGTCGGGTCGACGGACCAGATCGGCGGCGGCCGCGACCGCCTTGGTGGCCTGTCGCAGTGACCGGGTGATCGAGCTGCGCACGTCGTTCGGATCCACGGCGGGGTCGGACCGTCGGGCGCTCAGAGCCAGTGGACCTGGGGGCCGTCGAGCGCCCGTCGGCAGTCCAGCACCGGTGCCTGCGACTTCGACACCATCTCGGTGTCGAACTCGTCGTGGTCGACCAGGTACACGACGACGTCGGCCGCCTCGAGGTCACTCGAGGAGCCCTCGGCAGCCTCGGCACCCTCGGGGAACTGGTGCGGCGGGACGTGGGGGTCGACCAGCCGGACCGTGGCGCCGAGCCCGAGCAGCTGCTCGACGAGCGGCCGTGTCGGGGTCTCCCGTGCGTCCCCGGTGTTCGCCTTGTAGGCGAGCCCGTAGAGCAGGATCGTGGATCCGTTCACGGAGCGGGCCTGACGGTTGAGCAGGTCCTGCACCCGGCGCACGACGTAGTCGGGCATGTGTTCGTTGACGTCGTTGGCGAGCTCGACGAACCGGAACCGCTGGCCGAGCGACCGCTGCACCTGCCACGACAGGTAGGAGGGGTCGATCGGCAGGCAGTGGCCGCCGACCCCGGGTCCCGGGGTGAACCGCATGTAGCCGAAGGGCTTGGTCGACGCGGCGTCGATGGCCTCCCAGACGTCGATCCCGAGGTCGTTCGCGAACATCGCGAGTTCGTTGACGAGCGCGATGTTCACGTGGCGGAAGGTGTTCTCGAGCAGTTTCGTGAGTTCCGCCTCCCGGGTGCCCGACACCCGGACGGTTCGCTCGACGAGTCGACCGAAGAACGCGTCGACCGCGTCCAGCGCCGCGTCGCCGAGGCCGGAGACGACCTTGGGGGTGTTCTCGAGCGACCAGGTGGCGTTGCCCGGATCGATCCGTTCGGGGCTGTACCCCAGGTGGAAGTCCCCTCCTGCCTGCAGGCCCGACTCGGCCTCGAGGATCGGGAGTGCGAGTTCCTCGGTGGTCCCGGGGTAAGTGGTCGACTCCAGGATCACCGTGCACCCGGGGGTGATGTGCGGTCCGACGAGTGCGCACGCCGACTCGATGTAGGACAGGTCGGGGACACCCTCACCCATCGGGGTGGGGACCGAGATGACGGCGACGTCGAAGTCGGCGACGTCGCCGGGCTGGTCACTCGCTCGGTACGCACCCGCTGCGATCACCGAGGCGAGTCGCTCCTCGGTGATGTCCTCGACGTAGGACTGTCCGGCGTTGAGCAGCTTCACCTTGCGGGTGTCCACGTCGAACCCGACCACGTCGAACCCGACCTCGGCGGCGCGCACCGCCACCGGCAGCCCGACGTAGCCCTGTCCGACCACGACCACCCGGTCCACCACTCGTGCCACGGCTCGCCCCCTGTCTGCGCTCGTCCGGTGACCGGCCGACCCGGGTACGGAGCCCGCGGTCGTCGGTCGACGTACGGCTCAGGGTAGCGGGGCACCGGCCGAACCGGTTCTGACGCCCAGCGTGGTCGGATGGTCATGCAGCGCGGTGGTGGCGGTGTCGTTGTCGGCCGGGAGATTCTCCCCGTTGTCGCCGCCCCCGGTCAGTGGTTCAATGTCTCACGAGCGGGTGAGCAATCGGGGGAGAGCTCGGACAGCGGGGAGTCGGCGGTCACCGCCGGCGGGAGTCACAACAGCGGGGGGCAATCGGGTGAGTCGGCACTTTCCGAGGTATCGGTTCTGGTTCCAGTCGGCCTACGACGTGGCGTGCTGGGGGCTGGCGCTCCTGCTCGCGGCGTTGCTGCGCTTCGAGTTCGCGGTGGGCGAGGTGCCCTGGAGCGGACTGGTCGAGATCTGGGTCGTCGCTGCGGGTGCCCAGGTTGCGGTCGGCCGCCTGTTCGGCCTCTACATCCACCGGTGGCGCTACGGGACCTTCGACGAGGTCGTCGCCACGGTGAAGACCGTGGCCGTGGTCACGGTGCTCATCACGGCGGTGGACGTGATGCCCGGGATGGGTCGGCCCATCCCGTGGTCGGTCGCCGTGCTCTCCGGGTTCCTCGTGTTGTTCGGCATGGCGGTCGCCCGCTTCGGGTGGCGGGTGCAGCTCGAGCGGTGGGCCGTGGCCGAGGCCGACGACGACCGCGAGCCGGTCGTCGTCTACGGCGCCGGTGAGGCCGGGCTCCACCTCATCACCTCGATGCGCAAGTCGGGTCCGTACCACCCCGTGGCCGTGCTCGACGACAACGCCGACCTGCACCGACTCACCATCAAGGGTGTCCCCGTCGCCGGAGCCGGTTCGGCCCTCGGCGACGTCGTCCGACGGACCGGAGCGTCCAAGGTCATCGTGGCCATCCCGACCGCCAGCTCGGAACTCCTGCGGGAGATCTCCTCCCTCGCCGACCAGGCGCAGGTCCAGACCCTCACCCTGCCGCCGATCGCCGACCTGCTCGGTGGGGAGATCGGTGTCGCCGACGTCCGGCCGCTGACCGAGGCCGACCTGCTCGGTCGCCGTGAGATCAACCTCGACATCGACTCGGTCGCCGACTACCTGACCGGCAAGCGGGTCCTGGTCACCGGTGCCGGTGGGTCGATCGGCTCCGAGCTCTGCCGGCAGCTGCACCGATTCGCTCCGGAGTCGCTGGTCATGCTCGACCGTGACGAATCGGCGCTGCAGGCGGTCCAGCTCTCCATCGAGGGTCGGGGTCTGCTCGACAGCCGCGACCTGGTGGTGTGCTGCATCCGTGACCGGGAGCGCCTCGCCGAGGTGTTCGACGAGCACCGTCCGCAGGTCGTGTTCCACGCAGCGGCCCTCAAGCACCTGCCACTGCTCGAGATGCACCCGGACGAGGGGTGGAAGACCAACGTGGAGGGCACCCAGCACCTGCTCGAGCTCGCCGGTGCCCACGGGGTCGAGAAGTTCGTCAACATCTCGACCGACAAGGCCGCCGAGCCGACCAGCGTGCTCGGTCGGACCAAGCGGCTCGCCGAGCAGCTGACATCGCACGCCGGAACCCGCTTCGAGGGGACCTACATCTCGGTGCGGTTCGGCAACGTGCTCGGCAGCCGGGGCTCGGTGCTCCCGCTCTTCCGCAAGCAGCTCGAGTCGGGCGGTCCACTGACCGTGACCCACCCCGAGGTCACCCGGTACTTCATGACCATCCCCGAGGCATGCCAGCTCGTGGTGCAGGCGGGCGCACTCGGTGAGGACGGTCAGGTGATGGTGCTCGACATGGGTGAACCGGTGCGCATCGCCGACCTCGCCAAGCGGCTGGCGGCGCAGGCGGACCGTCCGGTCGAGATCGTCTACACCGGTCTGCGGCCCGGGGAGAAGCTCCACGAGGTGCTGTTCGCCCCGGACGAGGAGTCGACGGTGTCGGAGCACCCGATGATCCACCGGGTCGACGTGCCGCCGCTCCAGCCGGAGCTGGTGATCTCGGCCGGTCTGGACGGGGTCGACTTCGGCGAGGGTTCGGTCGTCATCAACCTGCGGGTGAACGCCGACGTCGAGCGGGGCCACACCTCCCGGGACGTGCGCTCGGCCTGAGGTCGGTCCCGGTCTCGGCCGGGTCGGATCAGCCGAGGTACTGCTCGTACCAGGCGATCGTCGCCGTCAGGCCCGTGCGCAGGTCCGTCGGCACGACGTCCGGGAAGAGCCCCATCAGCACGCCGTTGTCGGCCTGGGTGTGCTTGACGTCGCCCCGTCGGGTGGGCTGGAACTCGAGCGGCAGGTCCCGGCCCATCAGCTCCTCCATCACGGCGATGACCTCGAGCAGGCTCGTCCTGGTCCCGAACGCCAGGTTCACGGCGTCCGGGTGCGTGACCTGGCGGCCGATGGCGTCGGCGATGACGCTGCACACGGTCCCGACGTAGGTGAAGTCGCGTGACTGCGTTCCGTCGCCGTGGACGGGGAGCGGCCGCCCGCTGATCGCAGCGTCGAGGAAGGCCGGCATCACCGCCGCGTAGGCGTGTCCGACGGACTGCTTCGGGCCGAAGACGTTGAAGAACCGGAACGCCAGCGTGGGGAGTCCGTAGGTGAACTGCCAGGCGAGCGTGTACGACTCGGTGGCGAGCTTGGTCGCCGCGTAGGGGCTCACGGGTCGGGTGGCCATCGTCTCGACCTTCGGGAGCTGCGTGTTGGCCCCGTAGACCGACGACGAGGACGCGACGATCACCTGGACGTTCCCGGCCCGCCGGGCCGCCTCGAGGACCTGCAGGGTGCCGTTGGTGTTGGCGTCGTGCGAGGCGACCGGGTCGTCCACGGAGCGGGGTACCGAACCCCGGGCGCCCAGGTGGACGATGGAGTCGGCCCCGGCGAACACCCGGTCGAGCAGTCCGGTGTCGAGGATCGTCCCCTCGACGAACTCGGCGTCGATGCCGTCGAGGTTCTCGACGAACCCGGTGGACAGGTCGTCGAGCGCGACCACCTCGTCCACGTCGGCGGACCCGGCGAGCAACTCGCACAGGTTGGCCCCGATGAACCCTGCCCCTCCGGTGACGACGACCTTCATCGAACCCCCTCGTGTCGAAGCTCCGATGCTAGCCACGGAACCCCGGCGAACCTCGCTGCCGTGGTTCACTCGTGAGGTGGTCGAACGGTTCCACCTGGCATTCATCCTGGTGTGCCTCGCCCTGGGGGTCTCGCTGCTGCTGGTCGACCGGCTCGGATGGCGCCCCTGGACGGCCCGCTCGGTCGCGGTCGCCGGGATCCTCGCGCCCTGCCTGAGCGCCGGTGACACGAGCAGGTGGACGGTCTGGCTCGCCGTGGCGGCACTGGTGCTGCCGTTCCCCGACGACGGCGTCCCGGCGCATCCCCTCGGACGGTGGACGCTCCTGCTGGCGCTGGCCGGTCTGGCGGGTGTCTGGGCGGCCGTGCCCGACACCGAGCCGGTGGTCGCCGCGGCGGGGGTGCTCGCCCCGCTCGCCGTCGACCGGTCCGTTCGGGGCCCGGCGCCCGGTCCAGCCGGTTCGGCGGCCGCTGTGGTGGCGATCTGCGGCGCCGTCTGGGCCGGAGCGGCGGGTCGGGGAGCGGCGCTCGCCTCGGTGGTCGCCCTGGGCATGCTCGTCGTCCTGCCGGCGGTGGTGGGTTGGGGGGCCGACCGGGTGCGGCCCGAGCGGACCGGGTGGGTGGTCGTGGCGCACGTCGTGGTGGTGCTCGTCGTCCCCCGCCTCGTCACCGGCCTCGACGTGGCCGTCGCCTGGTCGGCCGCAGGGGCAGCGGTGGTGGGACTCTGCCTGGTCGCCCGGTGGTCACGGCCGACCGGCAGCGGGATGGCGACCACGGCGCCCGGTCCCGTCCCCGGGTGATCGGGTGACGCAGGTGCTCGAGCGCGATCCAGGGTGCACCGGGGGTACCGGCGTCAGTGCCCGGTACCATGCCACCCGATGGGGATGCCGCTCGAGGTGCGGAGTTCGACGGCCGACGACCGTGCGCAGGTGCTCGACCTGTGCAGGTCGACGCTCGGCTGGACCGACGGCGCGCTCGACGAGCAGTTCTTCGTCTGGAAGCACGAGGAGAATCCGTTCGGGACGTCGCCCTCGTGGGTCGCCGTCGCCGACGGCAGGATCGTCGGGGTCCGGGTCTTCATGCGGTGGGGGTTCGTCGCCCCCGACGGGTCCCGGTTCCGGGCGGTCCGTGCGGTCGACACGGCCACCGATCCCGAGTGGCAGGGCCGGGGCATCTTCCGTCGGTTGACGCTCGGTGCGCTGCCCGACCTCCGGGCCCAGGGGGTCGACTTCGTCTTCAACACTCCCAACGACAAGAGCCGTCCGGGCTACCTGAAGATGGGTTGGAGCGTCGTCGGTCGGGTCCCGGTGTCCGTGCGGCTGACCCGGCCGGGCGCGGCCCGACGCCTGCTGGGCGCCAGGACGGCCGCCGAGCGCTGGTCCGAGGCGGCGTCGGTCGGCCTCGACCCCGAGGACGCGTTCGCCGACACCGACGCCGTGGAGCGGCTCCTCGCACACGGCGGGTCGTCGAGGATGTCAACCGACCGTTCGGTCGAGTACCTGCGGTGGCGCTACCGGTTCGGCCCGCTCGCATACCGCGTGCTGCCCCGGGGCGACCGGATCGACGACGGGGTCGTCGTCCTCCGGGTCCGTCGGCGCGGTCCCGCCGTCGAGGCGACGGTCTGCGAGGTCCTCGGACCCGAGCCGTCTCCCTCGTTCTGGGCCCACGTCGCAACGTCGACCGGTGCGGACTTCGCGCTGCGCACCGGTCGGGGACCCCTGGCCGGCCGGTTCCTCCCGGTGCCCCGCCTGGGGCCGATCCTCACCTGGAAGCCGCTCGCAGCGCCGGGGGTGCCGGCACTGTCCGGACTCGAGCTGTCGCTCGGCGACGTGGAGATGTTCTGATGCCCCGTACCTCGGTCCTGCTGCTCGCACGGGGCCTCGGTCCCGGCGGGATGGAGCGACTGCTCGTCAACCAGGTCCGGTTCGGCGACCGGACGGGCTTCGACTACTCCGTCGCCTTCGTCACTGAGGCCAAGCACCACCTCGTGCCCGAGTTCGAGGCGCTCGACGTGCCGGTCCACTGGCTCAGCGGAGCAGGTCGACCGTGGCCGTTCCACCTGGCGGAACTCCTCCGGCGTGGCGGGTTCGACGTCGTCCACACCCACTCACCGCTCGTCGCGTCGGTGGCCAGGCCCGTCGCCCGGACGGTGCGACCGAGGCCGCGTCTCGTTTACACCGAGCACAACAGCTGGGGGGCGTACCGGGGGCCGACGCGCCTCGCGAACCGCTGGACGTACCAGTTCGACGACGCCCAGATCGCGGTCTCGCGCGCCGCGTTCGACTCGGTGCCGCCGTCGCTGCGTGGTCACGTCACCGTCCTCGACCACGGCATCGACCTCGAGTCCGTACGTGCGTACTCGGCGCAGCGCGCCGAGGCGCGGGAACGGCTCGGTGCCGGTGACGGCGACGTGGTCGTCGGTACGGTGGCGAACTTCCGGCCGGAGAAGAACTACGAGGGCATGGTCCGCATCGCCGGACAGGTCCTCGAGCAGCGTCCGACGGTCCGGTTCGTGAGCATCGGTCAGGGGCCCCTGCTCGAGGAGATCCGAGCCCAGGTCGACCGGGCCGGTCTGGGCGACCGGTTCGCGTGCCTCGGCCACCAGCCGGACGCACCCCGGCTCATGGCGGGATTCGACGTGTTCGTCATGACCTCGCACTTCGAGGGCCTGCCGGTGGCATTCATGGAGGCCCGTGCGCTCGGACTCCCGGTCGTGACCACCGCCGTCGGCGGCCTCGTCGACCACGTCGTCGACGGGGAGGATGGGTTGCTCGTGGCCCCGGGCGACGACCGGGCGTTCGTCGCGGCCCTCGGCCGGGTGCTCGACGACCCGGCGCTCCGGTCCGCGCTCGCCTCCGCCTCGGCGGAGCGCGGCGACGACTTCGACGCCCGCCGGGTCGTCCGGTCGATCGAGGCCCTGTACGCCTGAGGCGGTCAGCGGGGTCGCGGTCTCGCTGGTGTTCCGACGACCGTTGCCCCCGCCGGGACGTCGTCGAGCACCACGGCGCCGGCCCCGATCCGGGCACCGGCACCGACGGTGACCCCGCGGGTCACGATCGCACCGGTCCCCAGGAACACGTCGTCGCCGATGGTGCAGTCGCCGTTGACGAACACGCCCGGGCTGAACTGCACGGCCTCGCCGACCACCGAGTCGTGCTGGACCGAGCAGCCGACGTTGAGGTGCGTGTGCGCCCCGATCCGGACGTCGGTCGTGATCGTCGACTGGGCGAACACGACCACGCCGTGACCGAGGTGGACGTCGGGTCCGATCGACGCGGACGGGTGGATCAGGGTGACCGGGTCGGCGCCGGTCCCGTCGAGCCGGTCGGCGATCCGTCGCCGGGCGGCGGAGGTGCCGATGCCGAGGGCGTACGGGTGGGGGTGGTCGGCGAGCCACCCCACGTCCCCGAGGACACCGAGGCCGAGCCGCTCGAGCCGGTCGAGGTGGTCGGGGGCGTCGTCGACGAACCCGAGGACGTCCCAGTGGTGCCCTGCGTCGCCGAGGGCGGCGACGGTCGAGTGGATCTCACGCCCGTGGCCCCCGCAGCCCACGATGACGAGTTCGCTCACGACGGCCATCGTAGGGGGGACGCCACCGGATCGGCGTTGCCGATCGCGGGACGACGCGCGGGAGCACGCCGGCGGACGCCGAGGACCTCAGTTCGTCAGGTCGACCAGCGCCGGCCGGTCGAGGCCGACCACGTCCCCCGGCTCCGGCACCCACGGCTCGGCGCGGCGGTCGACACCCTCGGCGTAGAACTGCTCGCACCAGCGGCGGTACTGCATGATCGGTCCGTCACCGTGGATCAGGTTGGGACGGGGCACGTAGGCCTTCGCCTGCCACATCTCGACGTCCTCGGCGGTGCGTTCGTGGATCTCCTCGATGAAGGCCTCGCCGAGCTTCGAGGTCGACGTCGCGTCACCGGTGTCGCGGACGACGAAGCTGAAGCGCAGCTCACAGGATCCCGGCCCCACCGGGACGGCACAGCCGAGCAGCAGCGTGTCGACCAGCCCGGTGAACCACGTCGCCGCCAGTCCCGGTCCCCAGACGTCGGTGTCGATCCTGCCCGTCACCACACCCTGGGGCGTGGGGAACCCCTGGGAGATCCGGATGCTGGCGACCGGTCCCTCGGTGTCGTACGAGTCGACCTGCGGCATGGTGGGCCGCTCGGGTCGCACCCCGCCGTTGAGCGCGATCTGGTAGTCGATCAGGTGCGCCTGGATGTGGGCGGCGTCGACCTGGGTCTCGGCGACCTCCTGCCAGTGGCAGCCGAGTCGGTAGTGCTTGCGGAAGACCTCCGAGAACCCGCTGTCGGGCCCGAACTCGGTGAGCTCCGGCAGGTCCCAGCCCGGTGGTTCGTCGGTGGGGTGGTACCACGCGAACACCGCCCCGTTGCGTTCGATCGTCGGGTAGGTGCGGACCACCGCCCGCTTGTTGATGCGTTCGGAGTAGGGGACGTCGACGCAGGTGCCGTTGCCGTCGTAACGCCAGCTGTGCAGCGGGCAGACCAGTTCGTCACCCTCGACCCGGATCCGGACGCCGAGGTGGGCCCCCATGTGGGGACAGAACGCGTCCCAGACGTGGGCCTCGCCCGACTCGCTCCGCCAGCCCACCAGGTGTCGGTCGAAGTAGAACAGCGGCCGTCCCGACCCGGCGACGAGCTCGTCGCTCCAGGCCACCTGGAACCAGCCGAACGGCATCGGCATCGGATACTCCCGCACTTCCGGAACCCCCCAACCTCGTCCGTGTCGTCCGTGTCGTCCGCTTCATCCGGGCGGACGTGGACCACGCCCGCTGGGCACGTCCCGCCGGTGGGAGCCACCGGAGAGCCGAACCCATGAAAATGTTAGCCGGTTTCCTCCGGATCGTCACCTCGGGTCCCGGGCTCGGCGGCCTCGGCGAGCGGATCGTCCTCGGGGTGGCCCTCGACGCCCTCGCCGCTCAGCATCGTCCGCACCGTCCGCAGCACGATCCGCAGGTCGAGGCCTGCGGACTGGGTCTCGACGTACTCAACGTCGAACTCGATCCGGCGCGCCCAGGTGAGGCTGTTCCGGCCGTTGACCTGGGCCAGACCGGTGAGTCCGGGCCGGACGTCGAGGCGTCGCCGCTGGAACTCGTCGTAGCGCTCCACCTGGTAGGCCAGGGTGGGCCGGGGGCCGACGACGCTCATGTCGCCCACCGCCACGTTGAGCAGCTGGGGGAGCTCGTCGAGCGACAGTCGGCGGAGCACCCGGCCAACGGGGGTGATCCGGGAGGCGTCGGGGAAGATCGGGTTGTCGCCCGCCACCATCGTCCGGAACTTCCACACCAGGAACGGTCGGCCGTTCATGCCGACGCGCTCCTGCCGGAAGAACACGCCACCCGGCGACGTCAGACCGACGGCGGCGGCGCAGACGACCCCGAGCACGACCGCCGGGATCGCCACCACGGCCAGCAGGGCCAGGTCCACGGCCCGCTTGCCCCGGTACGGCCGATCAGCCGCTCGCCCCATCGAGCTCGCCTCCACGTCCCCATGCTAGGTGCGGTGTGGTCGGACGCGTCGGAGTGGATGACCACCCCGCCTGCGGCGGCGGGTCAGCCGTTCGCCGGTGGGCGCGCCCCCAGCGCCCGGAGCTGGGGCTCGAGTTCCCGGAACATGGCCTCGGCGACGATCCGTGCACCCTTCTCGTTGTGGTGCACATCGTCGGTGAACATCGGAGTGGTGTCACCGGCGAGCACCTCGCGGAGGTTCACCACATCGGACGGCAGGCTGTCGGCAGCGACCTGCATCATCCGACGCATGTCGTTCTCCTGCCAGGTGGACCAGTGCGGCTCACCGGGGATGAGCGGCCGGTCGTAGCGGCTCGGTTGCCAGAAGTAGCGCACCGGGAGGTCGTTCTGTTCGGCGATGGACCGGGACATCTCCCGGGTCCGGTCGTAGCGCGCCACGCTGTCCCGAGCCCTGTAGACCGGACCCAGTGGGTCGTCGGTGGTGTCGATCACACCGCCCGACGACGGCGGCTCCGGCCGCTCCCCGTCGAGCCGGCCGACGTTGCGCCAGTTGTCCACCGCAGCGGCGTCGACCGGTGCCTCGTTGGTCGCCCGGAAGTCGTTGGCGCCGTTGCCCGAGTAGATCTCGTTGACGCCGTCGTAGAAGACGACCAGGTCGGGACGCGGGTTCGACGTCAGGTCCCAGGCGAGGCGCTCGGACTCCATCCAGTGGGTGAACCCGGTGATGCCGCGGTTCTGGACGTCCAGGGTGATCCCTCGTTCGGCTGCCACCCGGGCGAGCTCCGAGGCGATGGTGTGGTCGTCGCGCTGTCCGATGCCCCAGGTGGTCGACCCGCCGTACATCCACACGGTCAGGCGTCGGCAGTCGCACGGTGGAGGCGTCCAGCTCGACCGGATCCCGTCGACCACGTTGATGTAGGGCGACGATGCGTCCAGGAATCGGTGGGGGTTCTCGTGACGCCAGGCGGTGATCCAGTTGAGGATGTAGTCCCGGCCCTGCTGGTACTCGGGGGTGCCCCACCACGGCGAGTCGGCCATGGCCGCCGGGGTGGCGCCGTTCGGTGTCGGAGCGTCCTCGAGGCCCTCCGGAGCGGGGAACTGCAGCGGGACCTCGGGCTCCGGGGGAGCGCCCTCCTGCTGGGGTGCGGCCAGGGTGAAGCCGCGGTCGGGGCTGGTGGTGCGGTCCTCGAACACGCGCCATCCGGTGAGGGTCAGGCAGGCGACGATCCCGCAGGCGAGTCCGGCCCGCCAC
>CAINRS010000044.1 GCA_903852755.1 uncultured Actinomycetes bacterium
ACGCCGTCGGGGAAGAACTCCCGCGTCAACCGCAGCGATCCCAGCTTGACGGAACGGGCGTAGCGCACCTCACTGCCCCGGCCGAACAGGACCTCGGTCGACCCACCCCCGACGTCGACGAGCAGCAGGTCCTCGTCGTAGACCGGGAGGGCCTGCAGCACGCCGAGCTGGATGAGCCGGGCCTCCTCCCGGCCCGAGATCACCGAGACCTCCACTCCGGCCTCGTCCCGGGCCCGTTCGATGAACGCAGCGGCGTTGCGCGCCTCCCGGACCGCCGAGGTCGCCACGGCGAACGTGGGCGCACCCCAGGACTCGGCGAGCGCCCGGCAGCGTCGGAGCGTCTCGACCCCCCGGTCGATCGCGGCGTCGTCGAGGTGCTTCATCTCGGGGAGGCCGGAACCGAGGCGCACCATCTCCTTCTCCCTGGTGATCACCTCGAAGCGGTCGTTGGCGGCCACCCGGGCAACCACCATGTGGATGGAGTTCGTCCCGATGTCGATGGCTGCGATCGTCTCGGGGGTCGCGGACGGGTCCTCCGTCCCCAGCGTCCCGGAGCGCTCGTAGGCCGCTGCGACCCCGTGGACGACCGTCACGTCCCGGAGTGTACGGCCGCCGGCACCCACGGCTGCGGCGCCACGGGCGACAGGACAGGGGACGTGGCAGCATCGTCGCCACGATGGACGCGACGGACCGACCCCCGGCGTGGGACGACGAGTGGGACCGATCGTGGTCCCACGACCCGGCGCACACCGACCTGGTCCCGGCCCGGGTCGTCCGCATCGACAAGGGCGGCATCCAGGTGGCCCGGCACCCGGGTGAGGCGACCCACGTCGTCGCGGCGAAGGCCGTCCGCAGGGTCGTGGTCGGCGACGTGGTGGGCGTCGACCCGGCGGCGGAACGCATCGAGGCGATCCTCCCCCGGCGGACGGTGTTCGAACGCCGCTCCCCCGGCGTCCAGCGCGACGAGCTCCGGCTCGGGACCCGGGCGCTGGCGGCCAACATGGACCACGTCCTGGTGCTGCAGCCGCTCGACGGTGGGGTCAACCCGCCGCGCCTGTGCCGGGAGCTCGTCCTGGCCTGGCAGAGCGGGGCCACCCCGGTGGTGGTCCTCACCAAGGCCGACCTGGTCGACCACGCCGACGTCGCGCAGCAGGTGTCCCTCGCCGAACTGCACGCCCCCGGGGTCGAGGTCGTGACGACCAGCACGCGAGGGGGGTCGGGGGTCGACGAGCTGCGCGGCGCCGTGGAGCGTGTCGACGGCCGGAGCCACGTGCTCGCGCTCCTCGGCGCCTCGGGAGCCGGGAAGTCGTCGCTCGCCAACAGCCTGGCCGGGCGGCCCGTGGCCCTCACGGCCGAGGTCCGCGACCACGACCGACGGGGCCGCCACACCACCACCGCCGGTCAGATGATCCAACTCGACGCCGCGACCTGGCTGATCGACACTCCCGGCATCCGTGGGGTCGGACTCTGGGCCGGTGACGACGGGCTCGAGCTCGCGTTCGCCGACCTGGTCCCGTTCGCGCAGAGCTGCCGGTTCGACGACTGCAGCCACCGCCACGAACCCGGGTGCGGACTGCGCGCCGCGGTCGACGACGGCGTCGTGCCGCCGGAGCGGGTGGACCTGTGGCGTCGGCTCGCCGACGAACTCGACGAACTCGAGTCCGACCTCGAGGTCCGCGACCGTGCGGTCGACCGGGCCGAGAACCAGCGGGCGCGCCGGCGGGCTGAGCGTCGAGGGCCGGGCGACGGGCGGTCGACCGGGCGTGGAACCACTGCCGAAGAACGTTGAGTTGGACTAGGTTGCCGACCGGCGAGTGGGTAACAGCGACGGTCCGGTGGGTCCTCCAGCTCCGGCGTTGCAGGAGGGGGAGGAGAGTCCGAGGTGAACGCGTTCGACCGAACACTGCCCAGAGGTGTCGGGCGACCGAAGCTGCTGGTCCTGACGACGCTGACCGCCGCGTGTGTTCTGGCAGCACTGCTGCCGCAGTCAGCGTCCGCACAGGCACCTGCACCTGCGCCTCCCGGAACGACGCAACGGACTGATCTCCAGCGGCCACCGGCTCCGCTCCCCGGCGCCCACACCGACCTGTCCGACCACGTCCTCCGCGAGGCTGTGGCGGCGTTGGAGCGGGGTGAACCGGTGGACCCGGTGGACGGCCCACGCACCCGTGGCAACCAGATCCGGGCCGAGGTCGTGCACTCGCTCGGGATCCGGGCGGCCGACGACCTCATCAGGAGCGTCGGCGGGTCCGTGATCGGATCGGCCGGCGACTCGCTGGTCGAGGCGTGGATTCCCTTCGACCAGGTCGAGGGACTCGAGCAACGACCCGGGGTCACCTCGGTTCGCGACGTCGTGTCGGGGGCTGTGCCACCAGTGACGAACGCCATCTCAGGAACCGCAGGGGTCGAGGCGGTCACGAAGACCGGAGCCGCCACGTGGCACAACGCCGGCTACACCGGCGCCGGCGTGAAGATCGGCATCATCGACTACTTCGACGCTACTGCCTGGAACCTCGCCCGGAGTGCCGGTGAGGTTCCGAGCCCCGCCGGAACCTTCTGCTGGAACGGCGGGGACTGCGCCGGGTCGTTCTGGTCGGCCGGGAGCCGACACGGTGTCGCAGTGGCCGAGGTGATCCACGACATCGCCCCGGGTGCGGCGCTCTACCTCGCCACGACCGGAGGGAGCGCGAGCGACATCCGAGCTGCCGTCGACTGGCTCGCGAGCAACGGGGTCCGAATCATCTCGAGGTCCCTCGGCAGCTCGTTCGACGGACCGGGTGACGGCTCCGGGCCCCCCAACGACGTCGTGACCTACGCCGCCTCGAAGGGCATCACGTGGTTCAACTCCGCCGGCAACTACGCCGGTGCGGGCAGCACCGTCGGAGGGTACTGGCGTGGATCGTGGAACGACAGCGACGGCGATGGGTGGCTGGACTTCGCAGCAGGGGACGAACTCCTCAGCTTCGGTTGCGACTTCCTGTTCGGGCTCCGCTGGAATGACTGGGGCAGCAGCCGAACCGACTACGACGCATACATCTACGAGGACGCTGGCGGCACGATCCTCGAGAGGACATTCACCTCGGACCAGACAGCGGGAGCAGACCCGATCGAGCGACTCGTGTGCGACGGCAGCGGCCAGTCCCCGCCTGACCGCGACTACCTCGCCATCCGGCTCTACAAACCCGGAGCCGGTACGACCGGAGACACCCTCGAGTTCCTGACGAACGGACGGCTGGGCGTCGAGTACTGGAGCAACCCCTTCAGCGCCACCCAACCGTTCTCCGACTCCAGGGACGTCATCTCCGTGGGCGCCGTCGGTGACAACCCGTACGGAACAACGATCGCGCCGTACAGCTCCCAGGGACCGACGAACGACGGCCGCATCAAGCCTGACCTGAGCGCCGTGACCTGCACCACGTCGTTCACCTACAGTCCTGGCTGCTTCAACGGCACCAGCGCCTCGACTCCTGCGGTTGCTGCGACCGCAGCACTCGCCCTCCAACGGTGGGCCACCACCTCACCGACCAACCTCAGACGGTGGCTCGTCAGCAGTGCCGTCGCAGACCGCGGATCGACCGGCCCGGACAGCAGCTACGGGGCGGGTGAGGTCAGACTTCCGTCACTCACTGCTCCGTCGCCGGGATCGGATGCCACCGCAGGAGTGACGGGTCTGTCCGGGGCGGCGCAGGTCACCGGTGGGTCCCACCACACCTGCGCACGTCTGTCCTCCGGCCAGGTCCGGTGCTGGGGTGACAACAGCTCGGGCCAGCTCGGCAACGGAACAACCACCAGCTCTCCCTCGGTCGTCTCGGTGACAGGAATGTCAGGTGTCACCCAGATCACCGCAGGAGCACACCACACCTGCGCCTTGGTGGCATCCGGTCAGGTCCGGTGCTGGGGTGACAGCCGCTTCGGCCAACTCGGCAACGGAACTACCACCAACAGTGCGACGCTCACCTCGGTCACCGGACTGTCCGGCGTCTCCCAGATCACCGCAGGAGCACACCACACCTGCGCACTGCTCAGTGCGGGCCAGGTCAGGTGCTGGGGTCGCAACGACTCCGGGCAACTCGGCAACGGCACCACCACCAACTCCTCGACCCTGGCTTCGGTCACCGGACTGACCCGGGTCACCCAGATCCGCGCCGGCGGCTCCCACACGTGCGCGATCGTCTCCGGGGGCCAGGTCCGGTGCTGGGGGCGTAACAACTCAGGACAGCTGGGCAACGGCACCACCACCAGCAGCTCGACGCTCACCTCGGTCGTCGGACTCTCCGGCGTGACGCAGCTCACGGCTGGGGCGGAGCACACCTGTGCGCTCGTCGCCGGGGGGCAGGCCCGCTGCTGGGGCAACAACGACGTCGGACAGATCGGCAACGGCACCCGCAGTGACACCGCGGTCGCCTCTGCCGTCACAGGCCTCTCCGGGGCAACGAATCTCACAGCCGGCCACTCCCACTCCTGTGCGCTCGTCGCTGGAGGGCAGGCCCGATGCTGGGGCCACAACACCTTCGGACAGCTGGGCAACGGAACGACCAGTCCGACGACCCTCACCGGGGTGACCGGCCTCTCCGGTGCAACCCAGTTCACTGCGGGCGACGGCCACACCTGTGCGCTCGTCGCCGGCGGGCAGGCCCGATGCTGGGGGGACAACAGCCACGGCCAGCTCGGAAACGGCACGGTACGGCCGATCGCCTAGGACCCGTAGCTGCGCCAGACCCCCTCGACCGGCACCGTGCCGACACCGGGTCGCGACCAGTCGCAGACCCCGTCGGGGAACACGGCTCGCAGTCGCTCCAGCTGCGCCGGCTCCAACCGGTCGACCACGTCGAGCGACTCGATCGGCTGCAGCTCGCACCGGGCGGTGAGCGCATCGATCGGCTGGCCCGCCGCCCGCCGGGGGTCGCCGGCCAGCGGGTACGCCTCGGCGCACGGCGTGCCGTCGTCGTAGACGTCGGGACCGGCGACCTCGGTTCCGTCCGGCAGGACGCAGCGGTCGGCCGCCTCGTCCGGGCGGGTGCGAGCCAGTGCCTCGAGGCGGTCGTCGTCGGCGGTCGAGGATCCGTCACGGTCGAGTGCCTCGAGCCACGCGGCGACCGCGTCGAGGGCCCGGTCCCGCTCGGAGGCGTCACCACCGAACGCCGAGCCGACCAGGTTGCCGCCCGGCACGGTCCACACGGCCAGACCGGTCGCCTCCCCGCCGACGGCGCGTTCGTAGCGGTCCCGGACCGAGAAGATCCGCCAGCGGTCGTGGATGTCACCCGTCGGGTCCCCGTAGGTGTTGACCGCCACGACGGGGATGCGGGTCGCATCGCCCGCACCCTGCAGCACCCGGCCGGTGCGGGCCAGGTGCTCGAGGTCCTCGGTGGCACCTCGGCTGCGACCCGGCTGGATGCGTCCGTCGATGTCGTAGCTGCCGACGCCCTCGTTGAGCGCCGTGAACTGCTCGCCGTCGATCACCCCGGCGCGGAACGCCTCGAGGCCGTAGACGACCCCCGTGTTGTCGAGCGGTCGCCGGGCGAACCCGGTCGCCGGGTCGGTACCGAACAGGTTCACCGACGAGTCCTGCAGCGTGCACCGTGCACCGTCGGGACGGGTCTGCGGGTCGTAGACGAGCTCCTCGGGGAG
>CAINRS010000045.1 GCA_903852755.1 uncultured Actinomycetes bacterium
GATCCCCACCGCGTCCTCACCGCGGTCCACCGGGTGACGGCACCGGCGGCGTGGCGGCGTCGGCTCACCCAACTGGCCCGCCGGGTCGATCCCGGGGCACAGCAGGTCCTGGTGGTGGGACTGGAGAACGAGCACGACCAGATCGCCGACCGCGGCCGGGAGTGGTTCCACGGTGGCGAGCGGGTCCAGCTGCCGGACGCGTGGGTCGGTCGGTCGCCCGGAGGAACCACTCGGGCAGGCGAGGGTTCGACCGGGGGGATGCCGTCGTGAACCTCGGTGACCTGTTGGCGCTCGACATCGACACCATGCGGTTCGTGCTGGTCGCCTCGGTCGTCGCCGGTGCGGCGCTCTACGCCAGGTTGGGCGTGACGGCCGCCGGCACGCTGACGGCTGCGTACGTGGTGCTGCTGGTGCTGGCCCGCGAGTGGTCCACGCTCGCCGGGGTCGCCGTGGTGAGCGCCGTGAGCTTCGTGCTGGTCCGGGTGGTGGCGACCCGGTGGTTCCCGTTCACCAAGGCGTGGCTGTTCATCGGGTTCGTCGCAGTGAGTTCGGTCGTGACCGCCCTGCTCGTCGTCACGTTCCGGCTCACCGGTCCGGTGTCGCTGCCGGGCAGCGTGGACGTCCTCGTGGTCGTCGGCTCGTTCGTGACACCGGGCCTGGTCGCCTACGACCTCGCCACCCAGGGCCCCAGGGCCACGGCGTGGGGGTTCGCAGCCGTGGTGTCCGGCACCTTGGTGCTGACCGTGCCGGTGCTGGTGCTCGCCAATCTGGCGACACCGGAGTCGAGCACCGTCACGGTGGAGGCCGCAGGGCGGATCCCCGACGGGTGGTTCTGGCTGGCGGCGATCGCGAGCGTGGCGTTCTCCGGGGCGGTGCGGTTGAGCTTCGGGCTGCACGTCGCCGGGTTCCTGGGGGCGGTGTTCCTGGCGGAGTTCCTGACGCCCGAGGCCTTCGTCACCGTGATCGCCTCGGCGACCGTCGCCCACCTGGCGACCGAGGTCCTGCGAGGCCGGTTGGTGCTGACGCCCCGCCAGCGCTTCCACGTCGAGTTCCTCCTGGGCGCGCTGGTGGCGTGGTTCGGCCTCTACTGGGGTGCGCGCGTCGGCTGGCGGCCGGCGCAGGAGGCCAACCGGTACGCGCTCGAGCCGCTGCTCGCGGTCGGCCTGCTGGCGACCGACATGGGCCGGGTGCGTGGCGGTGCCGTGCGGACCGTCGTCGGCCTGATCGCCGCCACCGGGTTCGTCGCATCGGTGCTCTGGTTCGCCGGTCGTGGTGACACGGCGTCGGCGACGACCGCCGCGGCGATCCTCGTCGTGGGTTCGGGTCTGCTCGCGACACCGGCGGTGCGGACGCTGCGGGCGTCGTGGCGCAACACCGAGGCGCTCGGCCGGTCGATCACCCCACGTCGCGCCCGGTACGGGGTCGGGTGACCGTCAGGTCGGCACGCCGAGGCGGGCCGAGGCGATCTCGGCGAGCACCTCGGCAGCGTCGCCGGGACGGCGGATCAGGTAGCCCTGGACCAACCGGCAGCCGAGCGACCGCACCGTGTCGAGCTCCGCCTGCGTCTCGACCCCCTCGACCACCAGTTCCAGCCCGGCGGCGGCGACCAGGTCGACCGCGGCCCGCAGGATGTCGAGGGCGCGGCTCCCGCCCGTGCTGATGGCAGCGACGAACGCCCGGTCGAGCTTGACGATGTCGACGGGCAGCTCACCGAGCCGGACGAGCGACGAGTAACCGGTCCCGAAATCGTCCATGGCCAGGCGGACGCCCTGAGCACGGAGCGCGGTGATCACGTCCCCGATCTCGTCGACGTCGAGCAGGTCGGTCTCACTGACCTCGAGCACGATCGACGACGCCGGGACCTGCCAGTGCGCCAGCTCCTCGGCCAACCACGACGGGAACGTCGTGTCCCGGAACTGCACGCGGGCCATGTTCAACCAGAGCGTGACGTCCGCGAGCTCATCAGGACGACCTGCGAGCGCGCGCAGTGACTCGGTCACCACCACCCGGCCGAGTTCGCCCATGAGCC
>CAINRS010000046.1 GCA_903852755.1 uncultured Actinomycetes bacterium
CACGCCCAGCGCGCCGAGCGCTGCGATCACCGCCAGCGTCGTCCAGCCGGCGCCACCGGGACCGCGTGACCAGCCGACCGCGCCCGCCACCGCGACCAGCCAGGCCAGCACCCCGTCACCGGACCCACCGCCCGCAGGCGGAACACCCGGCACCTCACGCCACCCCGAACGCGCAGGGCGACGGTCCGCCACCGCCGCTCCGAGACCCACCGGCGCCGACCCCACTGCGGTCACGAGGGCTCCTGCGCCAGTGCCGTCACCTCGTCCCGCAGGTCGCGCCAGATGGCAGCGGCGACGAGCGAGGCGCCGAGTTCGTTGTGGTTGGTGTCGTCGTAGAACACCGGACGGTCCGTGTCGGCGAGGGTCCCGCTCAGGTCGCGGACGTCGTCGGGCAGGGCGGCGGCGGCACCGGTGTACGCCGCAGCTCGTGCGGCGACGTCCGCCGGGGGCTGACCCCGGTCGTAGCGGCTCGGCTGCCAGAAGTACCGGACCGGGAGGTCGGCGGCCTGGGCGGTCCAGCGGCTCATGGCCCGCGACCGGTCGTAGCGGTCGGCGGCGAGCTCACCGGCCGCGCGTTCCTCCGAGTCGACCGTCGGCCAGCCGTTCAGTGACACCCCGTCCGGTGCCGGGGGCGGTTCGGACGGGACGCCGGCGACCTCGTCGTACAGGTCGGTCACGAAGGACTCGAGGGGTGCGACGGTATTGCCGAGCCCGCGGTCCCGGAGTTCGAACTCCGAGGCGACCTCCTCGGCTCCCTCGTAGAACACCACCAGGTCGGGCGGCGGCTCCTGGGTCAGGTCCCAGGCCAGCCGGGTCGAGTTGCGCCAGTGCATCTGACCGGGCATCCCCCGGTTCTGGACGTCGAGCGTGATGCCGTCGGCGGCTGCGGCCCTGGCCAGCTCCGAGGCCACCGTGTGGTCGTCCCGTTGACCGACCCCGAAGGCGCCACTGCCGCCGTAGAGCCAGACGGTGACGCGTCGGCAGTCGCACGGCGGTGCGGTCCACGAGACCCGTTGGCGGTCGCGGACGTTGACCGTCGGTGTCTCCACGTCGAGCACACGCTGGACGTTCATCGGTCGCCACGCCACCCGCTCGTCCATGACCCAGGCCATGTCCCGTCGGAAGGACGGGAACCAGTCGTCGCCCTGGTAGGCCTCGGGGATGGGGCCGGTGGGGGGCAGGACCCCCACCGCTCCGGCCGACCGGAGCTCGATGCCCCCGGCGTCCTCGGGGATCTCGGGGGATGTCGTCGCCGATCCGGCCGCGGGACCAGCTGCCAGGTTCTGCGCCGGGTCGTCGCCGCCCAGCGCGCGGATCCCGAACCAGCCGGCCATCCCCACCAGGGCGACCACGACGACCGGGACCGTCCACGGTCGCAGTCGGCGTCGGGGACGGTCGGCCGATCGCAGGGACCGACTGTGCACCTCGGCCGCCGGCGGTGGCGACCAGCCGGCTCCCGTGTCGCGTCGGGCGACGAGTGAACCGAGCCGGACTGCGACCCAGGCCACGGCGGCGGCCGGGACGGCGATGACGGCGGTCAGGAACCGGTCGGCGGCGTGTCCGATGCCGGTGAGGCGGTCGCCGACCGCAACCGGGAGGATCCAGGACCACAGGAGCGCCACGACTCCACCGGCGGCGAGCGCTGCGAGCGGCTGCCAGTTGGCTCCGATCTGCGTCCCGGTGCGTACGGCCACGAACGACGCAGCGACCACGGGGACGGCACTGCCCGGCGCCGCAGTGGGGATGAAGGGTGCCAGTCGTCGGCCGGCGGTCGTCCACACGGTGAGCAGCAGGGCGACGGCGAGCCACACCATCAGCGTCCGCCCCGCGCCGGCGGCGATCACCGCTCCCAGACCGGCGGCTCCCGCCAGGCAGCCGCGGAGGAACCAGCTCGGACGGGGGGTGAGCAACAGGGCGGCCAGTCCGGCGGCGGCGATCAGGGCGAAGGCGGCGGTCGACCCGAGCGGGTTGACGGCCGCGACCCGGGTCGGGGCCACGACGGCGATGTAGACCGCAGCGAGGGTTGCCAGGACGGGCAACCGGCCCCAGCGCCCGGGCTCGGTCGGTGCCGTGAGCTCGACGTCCGGATCCACCTCGGGCGGCTCGGCGGTCGTCACGCTCACGGTGTGTCCGCCCGGTCGCCCTGTCGGCCGAGGTCGAGCACGTGGTTGCCGACCACGAGCAGGTCGAGGCCGGCCTGTCGTGCGGACGCGAGCGAGTCCTCGGGTGTGCAGACGATCGGCTCACCGGCCCGGTTGAACGAGGTGTTCAGCAGGATCGGACAGCCGGTGCGTGCCTCGAACGCCGAGATCAGCCGGTGGAACTCCGGTGCGGTCTCCCGGTGGACGGTCTGCACCCGGGCGGAACCGTCGACGTGGGTGCACGCAGGGATGTCCGACCGGGGCACGTTGACCCGCTCCACGAGGTCCTCGGGCTCGGCCTCCACGGCGCGACGGTGGTCGGCGGCGACCTGGAAGGTGAAGAGCATGTACGGCGACGGCCGGTCCATCTCGAACCAGTCCGTGGCGTGCTCCCACAGGACCGCCGGGGCGAACGGTCGGAACGACTCGCGGCCCTTGACGCGCATGTTGATGTCGCGTTGGACCGTGGGGGAGCGGGGATCGGCCAGGATCGACCGGTGTCCGAGGGCCCGCGGCCCGAACTCCATGCGGCCCTCGAACCATCCGACCACGGCACCGTCGGCGAGCCGGTCGGCCACGACCCCGGCCAATTCGTCACGATCCTCGTAGGTCGTCACGGGCACGTCGAGGCCAGCCACCCAGTCGACGAGTTCGTCCCCGTCGAAGGACGGGCCGAGGGCGGAACCCTGCATCGTGTCGGCCTGGGGTGTCGGCGGGCCCGAACGCTTCCGGCGGTGCCCCGTCTCCTGGTGCCAGTACCACAGCGCCGCGCCCAGGGCGCTGCCCGCGTCCCCGGGTGATGGCTGAACCCAGACCTGGTCGAAGACACCCTCCCGCAGGAGCCGTCCGTTCGCCACGCAGTTGAGCGCCACCCCGCCACCGAGGCAGACCGCCGACTCCCCGGTCAGGTCGTGCGCCCGCTCGGCGATGCGCAGCACGGCACGCTCGACGAGGTCCTGCACCGAGCGGGCCAGGTCCGCATCGCGGCGCGACACCGGCTCGTCGGGTTGTCGCGGCGGCCCGTCGAAGAGCTCGACGAGGCGACGCATCTTCGACGGCTGACCGGCCCACCACCGGACGGCGGATGTGTCGATCCGGAAGGATCCGTCCTCGTCGAGCTCGACCACCCGGTCGAGGGCGTCGGTGTACGAGGGTTCGCCGAACGGGGCGAGGCCCATGAGCTTGTACTCGCCGTCGTTGGGCTGGAACCCGCACCACGCCGTGACCAGCGAGTAGAGCAGCCCGAGTGAGTGCGGGAACCGTTGCTCACCGAGCACGTCGATCCGGTTCTGCACACCGTGGGCGATCGTCGACGTCGCCCACTCACCGACGCCGTCGATCGTGATGATCGCCGCGTCCTCGAACGGTGACGGGAGGAAGGCCGCCGATGCGTGGCTCAGGTGGTGCTCGCCGTAGAAGATCGACGGGGGGCGGGTCGCTCCGAGCGACCGGAGCGCACGTTCGAGTCGGTAGCCGATGAAGAGGTTGGTGCTCAGGAGCACGGGGATGTCACGGACGAAGCCGGGTACCCCTCGCAGGCCCTGCCGCTGCCGGGTGGTCAGGACCCGGCTCGCGACGGCGAACGGCTTCTCGTGGAACACCACGGCGTCGAGGTCGTCCGGTTCGAGCCCGCCGACGGCCAGGCAGGAGGCGATCGCACCCACCGGGAGCGACGAGTCGTGCTTGAGCCTGGAGAACCGCTCCCCCTCGGCCGCTGCGACGATCTCGCCGTCGACGACCAGGGCTGCTGCTGCATCGTGGTAGTCGCAGCTGACCCCCAGCACCCGCACGTCACAATGATAGGGGAGGTCCCTCCGGAACCGTCAGCGGAACCGGGGGCTCGCTCGGTCTCGGGTGTGTCGGCTCAGACGAACGGGTACACGACGAGCGGGGCGGCCGCCTTGGCGGCCAAGCCCACCGCCACGAGCAGCAGGCCGAGCACGAGGGTCACCAGGAGTGCCACCCGGCGGGTCGTGAACGCGTAGGACGCACTGTCGCCGGCGAGACGCAGCAGGTGACGGGCGAGCACCACCCCGCGAGTGTGCCCGAACTACGGGCTCCGTGCACGCGATCGGCTCTCGAACCCGTCCGGGGAGGGTTGCCGGTCCGGGAGCGGCAGGTCAAGCTGTTGCATGGCCGATCGAGGGGTCACGGAGACCGATCTGCCCGGTCGGCCGGAGGACGCCGGTGACGACGTCGGCGACCCCGCGGTGATCACGGGTGGCACCGACGATCCGACCCGGAGCGGGGTGCGGGTCGATCCCGCTGCAGAGGTCGGGGCGGGGCCGGGCGAGGGCGGTCCTCCGGATGTCGGCTCGACGGGCGCCGATCCCCGAGCTGTGGAGCCGGTCGACGGTGTGCGCCGTGCCGTGCGGGCGCTCCTGCGTCACCCGCTCGTCACGACGGCCGTGCTGGTCGGTGGGATCGCCCTGGCGAACGCGTGGTGGATCTGGACCCACCGCTACCTGGGCGGATTCGACCCCGACGAGTCCTCGTACCTGTCGACGGCGCTGCGGATCCAGCGCAGCATCGACCCGCGCAGTCCGGTGGACTTCGTCCGGGCGGTCCTGAGCAGTGGTCACGGTGTCGCCGTGCCGACGTTCAGCCTGCCGTTCCTGCTCGTCGGTCCGCGGGACCCGCGCACCGCGATGATGCTGCAGCCGGTCCTCCAGGTGTTCATCGGTGTCGCCGTCGCAGGGATCACCCGGCGACTCGCCCGACCGTCGGTCGCCATCGTGGCCGGCTGTTGGGTCGCCCTGCTCCCCACCGTGACCACGGCGGTGCAGTCCTACTGGTACGGACTCGGTGCCGCTGCCGCACTCTCCGCCGCCGTGTGGGCCCTGCTCGAGTCCGATCGCGGCCGGAATCGGATGATCTGGCTGGTCGGCGTCGCGGTCGGGCTGATGCTGCTGTCGCGGACGATGACACTCGGCTACCTGCCCGCGTGTGGGCTGGCCGTGCTCGTCGTCTGCTGGGGCGACCGCCGGGGACTGCTCCGCGGTGTCGGAGCACTCGTGCTCGGCGTGGTCATCGCATCGCCGTGGTACCTGCTCAACCGCGACGCGATCTTCGGGTACCTGTTGAGCTTCGGGTACGGGAAGCGGGCTGAGCTGTTCGGACAGCCCGGTTTTGCGGACCGGATCTCGTTGCGCTGGGAGCGGTATGTCACCGGGTTCCTGCCGAACAGTTTCTCGGTCGACCTCACCTACCCGCTCGCGTTCACTGTCGTCGTCATGTGCGGGATCGTTGTCGTCCGGTGCCTTCGCGGGCGGCCGCCTCGTGACATGCAGGTCCGTTCCTACCTCGCCGTAGTTGCCGTCGTGATCGCCGGTACGGCGGCGCTGGTGAGCACCGCCAACAACGGCGTGTGGTTCGAGCTGCCGCTCGTCGTCATGATGGTGCCGATGTTCGCTGCCGCCCTGGCACAGCTGCCGCGACCGCTCTGGCTGGGTGCGGCGACGATCGCCCTCGTCGTCGGCGTCGGGAATCTGGTCGGCGCGCTGTGGCTCACTCCATGGAATCCCGATCGACCGGTGAGCCACTTCGAGTGGGGCTTCTCGGAGTACGACGAACGTTTCGTTCCGTCCCGGCGTGCCGACCACGAGGCCGCAGCGGCTGAGTGGTGGTCGCTCTCACAGGAACTCGAGCAGGCCATGCGGGAGATCAGCCCCGACGGTCGCAGCGCAGCGTTCGTGGTGACCGGCAACACGCACCTGGTCAACGCCGGAACGATCCGCATGGCCGCCGAGCTCGATTCATGGGACCCCACCGTCATCATCCCGGACACAACGTCCGCCGCTACCCGAGTTCGTGAGCTCTCACCCACGGTGACGACGGACCGAACGGCTGAGCGGGTGCTGGTGGTCGGTCTGCACGATCAGATCCTCTGGCCACTCGACGCCGACGTGCTCACCTACCTCGACGAGGCGGAGCAGCGGGGATACCGGATCGTCGACCGGTTCCCGATGCCCCGAGGAGGCGAGTTCGTGATTCTGCGTCGTCCGGACCCAGCGGACGCCGGAGGCTGACGGTGCGGCTGAGGCGACGCGGAACCACGGAGCACGGAAGCGTCCGGGTGGTAGCGCCGACTTCGGCGTGCTTCGCCCCGAGCTCGATGGTCTACCTGGCACCGGACGGCAACGTCCGGGCCTGTTGTCGAAGCTTCGCTCCGATCGGCAACGTGGTCGAGAACTCGTTCCTCGAGATCTGGAACGGTGTGCAGCGTCGGCGCATGGTCGATGCGCTCGCTGCTGGCAGGTTCCCTCAGGGATGCGAGCCGTGCGGCGTCGAACGTGACGTCGAGGGGCCGACCCGCGCGTACCCGGCCCGGTTCGACCGGTTCGCTCCGCAGATCGACCGCGACGGGGATCCCCAAGGGGTGTGGCCGCTCCGCATCGAGTTCAACCTGTCGAACTCCTGCAACCTCATGTGTCTCCAGTGTGATGGATTCCTCTCGTCGTCGATTCGGGCGCATCGGGACCACCTGCCGGCGCTACCTCGCGTGTATGGCGACGCGTTCTTCGCCGAGCTGGAGCAGTTCATCCCACACCTGATCGAGGCCCAGTTCGCTGGCGGCGAGCCGTTCCTGGGGCGCGAGAACTACCGGGTCTGGGAGATGATCGAGCGGCTCAACCCGGAGCTGGCCTGCACCGTCGTGACCAATGCGACGCAGTGGAGCCCGCGCATCGAACAGGTCGGGACGACGCTCCGGATGGGGTACACGTTCTCGCTCGACGCAGTGACCAAGGAAACCTACGAGCTCATCCGGGTCAACGCCGATCACGACGCCGTGATGGCGAACGTGCCCCGCTATGCCGCCATGGCCGAATCCCACGGTCGACCGGTTGAGGTCAACTTCTGCCTCATGCGGCAGAACCATCACGAGTTCGGCGACCTGCTCCTCTGGGCCGAGGAGCGCAGCTTCCGGGTCAATGTCTGCGTGGTCCGCCATCCGGAGCACTGCAGCCTGGCCTCGGGGGGCGCCGACGAGCTCCAGCAGGTCGTCGACGGGCTGGCCGCAGCCGAGGAGCGGGTGCTCCCGTACCTCGACCTCAACCGGGCGACCTGGGTCGAGGAGGTTGAGCGCCTCCGGCGGTGGGTGGAGTCGCCCCCCGACACCCTCGACCAGTTGTGGTGGTCGGAGGCGTGGTCGGATCGGGAGATCCCGGTTGCACTCGCCGGGCTTCCACGCACGTCGTCGCTCGAGATCGGCGTGTTGGGCGTGCCGTCGCATGATGTGTCCGTGACGGAGCAGGACCTGGCCGCGTGGTCGGCCGACGGCGCGGCCCACCTCCTGACGGCCGACTTCGAACCGAATCGCGACCCCGACCACCAGGTGGTGGGGGTCGCTGACTCCCTTGCTGAGCTGCTCGGATGCGAGGGCTGGGAGCTGATCGGTCGGCCGGTCCAGGACCTCCAGACGGAGATCGAGCGGAGCTTCGGACCGGTGCTCGACGTCGACATCCTCAGGCCCGATCGCACCAACGTGGAGTTCTCGCTCCGGTTGCGGGACGCCTCGGTGCGGGTCGCAATGGTCGCCGAAGGCAACGAACGGGGCCGACTCACCGGCGTCACGGTTTTGGTGGCCGTCCGTCCCGACGACACGCCCGGCTGAGGCCCGGGCGTCCACGGGTAGGGTGGTGTCGTGTTCCGCCGCCAGTCGCCGGACCCAGAACCCGAGTTGCGGCCCGTCCGCACCCTCGCCCCGCTCGTCCCGCGCCACGCCTGCCTGGCGCCGTCGGTCCAGCTCTACCTGGCGACCGACGGCGACGTCCGGGCGTGCTGCCGCAACTGGGAACGCCTCGGGAACGTCACCGAGGCGTCCCTGCTCGACATCTGGCGGGGGCAGTCCCATCGCGACCTGATCCGGCGTCTGTCGGTGGACGACTTCTCCGCGGGCTGTGAGCAGTGCCACGCCGAGACGGTGGTCGAGGGCCGGACGACGGCGTACCCGTCGCTGTTCGACGGCTACACCGACGCCGTCGAGACGCACGGCGACGATGCCGGCCTGGAGTGGCCGAGCCGGATCGAGTTCAACCTGTCGAACCGCTGCAACCTGATGTGCATCCAGTGCGACGGGCTGCTCTCCTCGGCGATCCGGGCGCACCGTGACGGGCTCCCCGCCCTGCCTGCGGCGTACGGCGAGCAGTTCTTCGACGACCTCGAGCACTTCATCCCGCACCTCACCGAGGCGCAGTTCGCCGGTGGTGAGCCGTTCTTCGCCCGGGAGAACTTCCGGGTGTGGGAGATGATCACCCGGCTGAACCCGGATCTCCCGTGCATCGTCATCACCAACGCGACGCAGTGGAACGACCGCATCGACCGGGTCACCTCCGAGGTCCGGATGGGCTTCACGTTCTCCATCGACGCGCTCACCGCCCCGACGTACGAGTCGATCCGCATCAACGCCGACCACGCGACGGTGATGGCCAACATCGACCGCTACATCGCCAAGTCCGTCGCCGCCGACATGCCGGTCGAGGTCAACTACTGCCTCATGCGCCAGAACGTCGACGAGTTCGGCTACATGATGCTCTGGATCGAGTCCAAGGGCATGAAGGCCAACGTGAGCGTGGTGCGCAATCCGCCGGAGTGCTCCCTGGCGTCCCTGTCACGGTCCGAGCTCTCGGCGGCGGTGGAGCGCCTGGAGCAGGTCGAACCGGCTGTCCGCCCCCACTTGGGGGCGTGGAACCGTCCGGTGTGGGACCGGGAGCTCGACCGCCTCCGGAGCTGGGCCGAGGCGTCCGAGGACGAGCGCGGTTCGCTGTGGTGGACCAGCCTCACACCCATGACGCCGCGGTCGCAGCTCGGCCTGTCGATCCGCAGCCGGGAGGAGGTCGACACCGACGCCGCCCGGGCCTGGGTGGCCGAGGTGGCCCCGGCCGGCGAGGTGCACTGGGTGGCCATCCGGGAGCCGGAGTCCGGATCGACCGGCGGTGCCGCGGGGGAACCTGCGACCGGCGCTCCGGCGGGCACCGAGGGGGCGGACCCGACGCCGGAGGTCGTCGAGTGCTCGTCGGGTGTGCCGGCGTTGCTCGGATCGTCCGAGGCCGAAGTGGTCGGGGTCTCGATCGACGAGCTGTTCGCCCGCCTCCAGGAGGTGCACGGTCAGGTGGTGGACGCGACCACCGACGAGGTGGGCGAGAGTCGGATCGACACCCACCTGGTCCTGGAGCGGGCGGTCGTCCGTACCTCGATGCTCGCCCGACGCGACGGCTCCGGTCGCAACACCGGAGCGGACGTCTACCTGGTGCTGGCCGAACCCGCGAACTGAGCGTTCAGCTCGGGTCGGTCCCCGGGTCCCGGTTCCGGCCGTCCGTCGCAGGTTCGGAGCGAGGCCGCGGTGACCGTTCGGCCACCTGGTGCCGCGGCGTGGCGAGCGTCAGCAGGTGCGACAGCACGAGCCCGGCGATGACACCCATGGTGGCGAGCAGTAACCCCCCGACGGCCACGGTCGTTCCGGTCGTGATCCACGTGGTGCGAGCCGATCCACTGCCGAGGATCCCCCCGAGTCCTGCAGCGATGGCGCCTCCGACGAGCAGGATTGCTCCGAGGACGCTCACTGCTCCGAACGGAGGTCGGCGGTGTCCCAGGTCGAACTCGAGCCACAGGGTGATCAGATCCCCGGCTCGGAGTCGGCTGTCGGCAGGTCGGACTGATCGGAGTGGCACCTCCACCACGGTCCCGGCGAGGGCACACAGGGTCGGCTTGACGAGCTGCCGGGCACCGGAGCTGTGACTCACGAATCCCTTGGCCACGTCGGCCCGCATGGCGTTGGTCCCGCAGCCGATGTCGTGGAGGTCGATCCCCGCCCGGCGGGTGTGGGCGTTGAACGCACGGCTGGGGAGCTCACGCGAGAGTCGCCGACTCGCCGTCCGGCGGCCCGAGGCCAGGTCGGCTCCATCCTCGATGGCACGCACCAGCAGTGGGAGATCCTCAGGGTGAGTCTCGAGGTCGACGTCGGTCATCGCCACGATCGACCCGCGTGCCTCCTCGAATCCGGCCGCAACCGCAGCGGCGTGCCCGACGTTGCGGGCCAGACGGAGGCCGATCACCCGGTCGTCGGCACCTGCAATCCGGCGGATCAAATCCCAGGACCCGTCCCGACTCCCGTCGTCCACGAAGATCAGCTCGTGATCCCATCGGGCGTCATCCAGTGTCTCGGAGAGCCGTTGGTGCGTCTCAGCGAGCGTCGAGACGCCGTTGAACACGGGGATCACCACGCTGAGTTCGGGATTGATCCGTGTGGTCACGAACTCCCCCCGGGTACGGGAATGCTGATGATCCCGATTGCGTCGAGCCAGGCCGTCACGCCGCCGATCGCCAGGACGGCGATCACCGCCGCTGCGACCGCGGCCCAGAGTGGAGTGCCCGATCCGGCGCGGCGGGCCGTCCGCTCGTCCACGAGTGCGGCGACGACGTACCGGAACGACCAGGCGAACAGGAGCATCCAGGCGTAGTAGGCGGGCTTGGCCAGGTTGCTGTCGAACTGGCGGATGCCACCCTCGTGGACGAGCAGCATGATGGCGAGTCCGCACACCAGCGCGGTCGCGGTCACCTGGATCGTCCGGTCGGTGACGAAGGCCATCCGGCCGATCCAGACCGCAAGGGGGATGATCACGAGGGCGGACCAGAACCAGAGGCTGGTTCCGTCGAGTTGCAGGACCTGGATGGTCCGGAGGGGTTGCAACTCGAATTCCGATGGGCCGTAGGTCAGGTTGCCGGCTTCCAGGAACCAGGTCTGCCACACGATGATGGCCGTCGCCGGGAGCACCACGGTGCCGACCAGCGTCCAGTTCGCCCTGCGACCGGCGGAGCGCCCGACGAGGATGATCACCAGTACCCCGGGGACCAGCGCCAGGGTGAGCGCTGGTTTGGTGATGGTGGTCGCCAGGGTCAGGGCCGCTGTGGTCAGGACGAGCCGCCGGTCGGGCCGGGCCGAACCCAGGACCTCAGCGACCTTGACCACGAGCAGGAACACGAACGGCAGGACCATGACCTCGGTGGGGTTTGCCCAGATGTGGACGGTGGCGTAGCGAGTGTCCTCGGGGAGCAGGCGGAGTGCCTGCAGTACAACCGCTGGGGACTCGACGAACAGGAACCCCAGAGCGAACAGTGGCGCCGCCCGCGTCGACAGACCCGGTCGGTCACCGAGCGGCTGGGTGGCGATCCACGTGAGCGAGGCGACCGAGAGCCCGACTGCAGTCGAGAGCACCACGGTCACGGCGACGGGTTCGCTGAGCAGGTTGCCGAGGAGACGCACGGAGACGTGGAACACGGGGTGAGGGGCGGTGATCCGGAGTGGACTCCACTGCATCTGGGCCGCGAGTTCGAGGTGCGAGTGGAAGTCGTTGAATCCATTGACCCAGGTCGACTCGTCGGCGGCGAGGCGGTGGAAGATCGGTGCGGTCAGGAGGGCGGCGGCCAGACCGCTCAGCGCCATCGGGATACGAATCCCCGTCGACCTCAGCCAGGATCGCAACCGGAGTGGTGTCCGTCGTGCTCCGGACACCACCCGGTCGACCCAGGAGCGTCCCGTGGTCACGGTGGCCTCGATCGCCCCGTCACCCCACCGCACGAACCGAACGTCCGAGACGCCGGCAACCCCGAGACCGGTCGAGATCAGCAGCGCCGCGAGTGGGGTGACCCCGGCACCCGCTGTGCCCCAGAGCAGGCCGGCCCCGACGATGCCGACGATGGCAGCGGCGCCGGTGATCATGCGGGTCGGCGACGCGCCTGCGATGCGGACGGTGCGCACGACGAGTGCTGCACCGCTGGTCGCCAGGACGCACCAGAGCCCGTGGACCCGTCCGGCGCTCGACCAGGTTGCGACCGCCCCGGCGGTGAGGAGCACCGGGAACCAGAGCGCAGCCCTCCTCGGCGCGAGGGTGCCGACCACGGTCGCGACGACGAGTGCAGTCACGATGACGGCGACGCCGGCGAGCGGTCGGTACCGGGAATCCATGGCGACCGGACCCCAGCCGAGCACGAATCCGAGCGGTCCGGTGCAGCCGGCTGCTGCGGCCAACACGATTCCGACCGGCGCGGAAGCGAATCCCGATGGGGGCTCTGCCGTCGTCCGGACCCAGCTCGACGACTCGGTGCGCACGACCTCTCGCACGCCGAGATGGTAGGCGCGCGTCATTCGGCCGACAACGGCCGGATGGTCACCGGAGCGAGCGCGCCGGTCGTCGCATCAGTCGTCGCAGGAGTCGTCGCCACGGAGTGGCGCGGTCCGGGTGGGCGACAGGTTCGATCGTGCTCTCCGAGTCGCCCGTGGACTCACCGAGCGCGGTGAGGAGATCACGCTCCGACCAGAAGTTCTGACCGGTGGGGAGCTGTTCGACCACGGGGAGGTCGGGGGGTGTGCCGTGGAGCGCCTGCGGTGTCGTCGTCATCAGGAAGGACTCGTCGACGTCGTAGCGCCAGGCCGTGTCGTCGTCACCCCGGAGGTAGTGGACGAGCGCTGCGCCGGCCGGCCGCATGCCGACGGCGGCGACCAGTCGCAGTCGCTCCGATTGGTTCGGGAGCGACGAGTGGACGAGAGCGTTGTCCATGATGACGGCCTGTCCGAGCCGAGCCGTCACGGTCTCGAGGCGTGGGACGACGACGTCGTGGTGGTTGATCCACGGGGCGTTCAGGTCGGTGCCGCGCAGGCTGTCGTCGATGGCGTGGCTCCCCCGGAGGACCTGCAGTGGGCCGTTCGACTCGTCCACGTCGCACAGCGGGATCCACACGACGAACGTGTGGCCCCACACGCGCTCGTCCACGTACATCCAGTCCCGGTGCAGGTACAGGTCGCTCTGCGGCCCGGGCCACTTGGCCAGGAAGACACGCAGGAACGGATCGTGGTCGATGAAGAGTTCGCCGACGCGCCGGTCGAGCGCGGCGGAGAGCTCCTCGGACACCCGCGACCGGTACCCGAGGTCCGGATTCACCAGGTCCGGCTCGAACCCCTCTCCCTCGAGTCCGTGCTCGGCCGCGTAGAAGTCGAACAGGTCGTCGGCCAGATCGCTGGCGCCCGGGAGATCGACGACGACGACACCGTCACGTGCGAGTGCCTCGTCGGCGGAGGGGTCCACGAGCGCCGGTCGTCGCCCGATGTCTGGTCGTGACGGTCGATGCTGTTCGAGCGCGAGTCGGAACGACTCGTCATCGAGGGCCGGAGCCCACGGTTCCACCCGGTCGTAGCCGGTCGGACGCGACCAGAGGCTCTGCAGGGCGTAGAAGTCTGCGTCGACGGACCACGCGGTCAGCTCTCCGTCGTCGTCCCGGTGCACGTGCACCAGGTCGGCGCCCCGTGGCGCGAGGGCGATGCCGACGGCCGGCCGGGGGTGGGGCGTCGGGTTGGGACCGGAACCGTGGATGAGCGCCGCGTCGTACAGCAGGGCCGATCCGGCCGCGAGCGGGACGAGTTCGGCGAGCTCGGCCAGCTCACCCTGGTGGTCCTCGGTCGGCAGTGGGTCGGGTCCTCCGGGTCGACAGCCCGTCGTCCACCGGTGGCTCCCGGGGATGATGGCCATGGCGCCGTTCCGGGCATCGACGTCGCACAGCGGGATCCAGACCAGGGTGGTCCGCGC
>CAINRS010000047.1 GCA_903852755.1 uncultured Actinomycetes bacterium
CTCGGCTCGACGGCCGGCGCAACGCCCGGCTCGACGGCCGACGACGAGTCCGGCGACGAGTCCGGCGACGAGTCCGGTGCCCGACCAGGGACCCGGGACGTGCCCGGCTCCTGCGGCAGCGTCCGGGACAGCAGCAGGTAGGCCGCCGCTGCCGCCACGGCGAGCAGGCCGCCGACCCGGGCGGTCAGGTCGTACCCCAGGCTCCCGAGGAGGACCCACCCCGAGACCACGGCACCGAACGCCGCGCCGAGCGAGTTGGCGGCGTACAGCGTGCCGACGGACCGACCCGCATCCGCACCCGGGCGACCCCCGGCGAGCAGCCCGCCGATGACGGGCAACGACACCCCCATGGCGACCGACGGCACCACGAGGATCACGAAGGTCAGCGTGAGCCCGGCTGGCCGACCCGCCAGGCCGGGAGCGACCGAGGTGAACAGCTCCCCGAGCAACCACGGACTGGCGAACGCCACCACGGCCACCACCACCTCGGCCGCTGCGACGATCCGGAGCGCCCGTGCGGGCGCGGCCTGGGACACGAGCGATCCACCGGCCAGGCTGCCGATTCCGAGGCCGAGCAGCGTGGCGGCGACCACGACCGCCGAAGCGGTCGCCTCGACCCCGACGTGGAGCGAGACCAGGCGCTGCCACACCACCTGCAGGGCGAGCGCCGTCGCTCCGGTCAGGGCGAGCAGCGCCGCCCAGGGCAGCGACGACCGCTGCCGACCACCGCCCCCCGCATCGGGTCCGCCCACGTCGGCCACCCTACCGAGCGACGCTGCGCCCGGTCCCGGTGCGGCCGGGTCGGTGGTCACGCGGTCGACGTCGGTGGGACGGTCGGCAGGTAGTAGGTGTCGGGCCGTTCGTCCGGGAGCGACGTCTCGCTGACGGACTCACCGGCGGCGACCAGCAGGTCCACCATCGGCGGAGCGAGGTCCCGGGGCACCGCCCAGTCGATCCGGTCGGCCACTCCGGCGACCTCGGCGAACGGACGCAGGAACGTGAAGTAGACCTCGGCCCCGCACCGCACCATCTCCATGGTGTCCATGCGGGCGATGCGGCGGTACAGGACCCGCTCCGCTGCACGGGCGGCCGCAGCCACCGTCGAGAGGTCCTCGAGCGGCACCGGGCGCAGCTCGCCGGGGGCGGCGTCGTCGGTGGTGAACAGGCTCAGGCGGACGAGCCGGTCGAGGTAGTCCTCGGGTTCGGTGACCACCGTGCCGAAGTCGGTGATCCTGGCCTCGACGTCGCGCAGCACGAGCCCGGCGACCAGGTGCTGGTACGGCACGTCCTCGGCCACGTCGGACCACGGGAAGCTCGACCGACCCATCTGGTACAGGTCCCGCACGACCATCGTCTCGCCGGGCGCCCCCAGGCCGAGGGCCGCCAGGTCGTACGGTCCGGTGTCACCCGTGCCGACCCGGGTGTCGAAGTACAACAGGAACAGGTAGCTGACCAGCGACGCCAGGTGGCGACGGACCTCGGTGCGCTCGTCGTCCGACAGCGGCGTGGCGGCAGTGGCCAGCGTGGCGACGACCGGGTCGTCGTAGACGCGGATCGCGCCGCCGGTGTCGTCGGCGCTCCGGGTGCCGTCGCCCCGGAAGCCACGGGCGGCGGCGTCCCAGAACTCGAGGACCTCGAGGGTCCGCTCCGGCCGGTCGAGCGACGGATCGAACTGCGACATCACCTTGCGGCCCAGCAGGTGGAAGTTGGCGATCGACCACAGGTGCACCGTGTTGATCCGGGAACCCGGCCGACGACCGGCCGCGCCGATCTGCGCCGGGTCGACGGCGTCGGTGATCACCCGCACGGCCTCGGGGTAGCGCAGGAACGCCTCGCAGCACGCGACCAGGATGTAGCTGGTCACCGGGATCATCTGCGACTGGTAACTGGTGCGTTCGGTCGTGAGCCGGTACGCGAGTGGCGAGTGGTACGCGATGAGCTCGTCGCACCGGCGGCGCCCGGCCTCGTCGAGCGGCGCGGCGTCGCCGGATTCAGCCACGGACGATCCCGACCGCACCGGAGCAGTCGAGCTCCACCTCCCGGCCGGACTCCGGGGCTTCGGCGAACTCACAGCCCATGATGCACGGCAGTCCGTGCTCCCGGCTCACGATGCCGACGTGGCTGCGCATGGTGCCGGCGGTGCAGACGATCCCGGCCAGGTCGGCGTACAGCGGCGCGAGGAACGTGGCGCCGGCGTCGCGGACCACGACGACGACCTGTCCCGGTCCGACCGTCCCGTCGTCGAGGGCGTCGAGCAGCTCGATGACGTCCTCACGCCCCTCCATCACCCGCACGGTGCCCGAGACCGGGGCGTGGGCGAACACCGGCTGGCCCCGACCGATCTCTCGCATCGCCGCATCCTAGGGAGCGTCCCGGAACGGCGCCCGACCGGCCGGCGGGTAGCCTCCGGGCCGTGACCCGCTACCTCTCCGACGACTGGTTCACCGCTGCGGCGGCGGCCCTCTCCGCCGATCCGTCGCTCGCCGAGGCGAGTCAGGGGGTGACCCTGGGCCTGGACTACGAGGTCACCGGCACACCCTTCGGGAAGCGCCGTTACGGGATCCGGTTCGACGACGGCACCGTGCGCCTCGAGGTGCCCCCCGAGGGCGAGCCCGACGCCTCGTTCACCGTCGACTACGACACCGCCTGCGAGATCGCCCGGGGCGCACTCCCCGTGCAGGTGGCGTTCATGCAGGGCCGACTCAAGCTCGGGGGCGACGTGGCGGTGCTGCTGCGGTCCGGTCCGGCGCTCGACGACCTGGGCGACGCCCTGGCCCGCCTGCGCGACGACACCGAGTTCTGATCCCGCCCCACCGACCCCGCCCTGCCGAACCCGCCCTGCCGACCCCGGGTTCCGACCCCGGCTCCCGGCCCCGGCTCCCGGCCCGGCACCGCCCGGACGCGCCGGACCCCGGCGACCGTCGCGACGGTACGCCGGGGTCCTGCTGGGAGGGACGGGGGACCGCCGCTCAGGCGACCGGGATGGTGACCACCAGCGGCTGGAGCGTGCCGCCACTCGCCGATCCGACCACGTAGACGTTGGTGAGCTGGCGGTTGGACAGCTTCACCTTGTCGACCGACAGCACGGTGGTGGGCGTCCCGGCCACCCGGACGTCGACGGTGTAGCGCAGGAACGACGGCAGGGTGAACGGAGCAGCGGCACCGTTGGACGCCCCGCGCACGAGCGTGAGCTTGAGCGACGGGATCTTGCGCGACAGCGGCGCCAGCCCGGCGTCGATGTCGACCGCCGGTGCGGCCGCGGCGTGGTGGAGGGCCACCCGGGCCGTGCCGATCCTGGTCCGACGGGTGTCGTTGCTGAACACGTTGATCCCGGGGGTCCCGGCGGCGTCGACGAAGCTCGCCACGAGCGAGAAGTTGCCGCCCGCCGGCACGGCGATGCTGCGGTCGATGAGCGTGGTCACGCCGTCGGGCGTGCGGACCTCGACGTCGTAGGTGGCCGCAGGGAGTGTGAGCGGACCCACGGTGGCACCGAAGACGAAGTCGTCGATCGCGCGGTCACCGTTGACGAACACGTCGACCTTGGTACCGGGTCCCAGCACGCTGTCGAGTGGCAGACCGTGGGTCACGTAGACCTGTGAGGTGCCGGTGTCGGCACCGGCCACGGCGGGCAGGGCCAGGGAGACGGAGACTGCGGCCAGGACCGCAGCCAGGAACTTGCGCATGGTGCACTCCTCCGGGGAACGGGCGACATCGTCATCGCCGGGGAGTGATCCGGGCGCGGACGGGTCGGCGGATGCGCGGGCAGGGGCCCTCGCCCGTGACGTCCGGCACTCCGGTCGGGCCGAGGGCCCGACCGGGTCAGATCAGGCCGAGTTCGGCGACGGCGTCACGCTCGGATGCCAGCTCGGCGGCCGACTCGTCGATCTTCGCCCGGGAGAAGTCGTTGATCTCGAGGTCGCCCACGATGTGGTACTCGCCACCGGAGCACGTGACGGGGAACGACGAGATGAGACCCTCGGGCACACCGTAGGAACCGTCGGACGGCACCGACATGGAGACCCAGTCTCCCTCCGGGGTGCCCAGGTGCCAGTCGCGGATGTGGTCGATCGCGGCGTTGGCGGCCGACGCCGCCGAGCTCGCGCCCCGGGCGTCGATCACCGCGGCGCCGCGCTTGGCGACGGTCGGGATGTACTCGTCCGCGTACCACTGGACGTCGCCGACTGCCTCGGCGGCGTTCCGGCCGTCGACCTCGCAGTGGTACAGGTCGGGGAACTGGGTGGTGGAGTGATTGCCCCAGATCGTCATGCGGCGCACCGACGTGACCGGCACCGACAGGCGCTGCGACAGCTGGGCGATCGCCCGGTTGTGGTCGAGGCGGGTCATGGCGGTGAAGCGGCCCGGGTCCAGGTCGGCGGCGTTGCGCTGGGCGATCAGGGCGTTGGTGTTGGCGGGGTTGCCCACGACGAGCACCTTGACGTCACGACTGGCCGAGCGGGACAGCGCCTCACCCTGCGGCTTGAAGATGCCCCCGTTGGCCGACAGCAGGTCCGAGCGCTCCATGCCGGCCTTGCGGGGCATGGCTCCCACCAGCAGGGCCACGTCGGCGTCGCCGAATGCGACGTCCGGGTCGTCGGTGCGGACGACGGACTGCAGCAGCGGGAACGCGCAGTCGTCGAGCTCCATGGTCACCCCCTCGAGGGCCCCGAGCGCCGGGGTGATCTCGAGGAGCTGGAGGATCACCGGCTGGTCCTCGCCGAGCATGGCGCCGCTCGCGATGCGGAAGAGCAGGGCGTAGCCGATCTGACCGGCGGCACCCGTGACGGCGACTCGGAGCGGGGACGTGGGCATGGTGTTCCTCCAGGGGGCTCTGCGTGGCGGGGACGACCCTAGGTGCGGGGAAGGGTGGCCGAAAAATGAACTCTGGCGACACCACGGTGCGCCACGCCGCGCCACGTTCCGTCACGTTGCACCACGTTCCCCCACCGTCCTCCACCCAGCTCCGCCGGGCGTCACCCCGGTCCACGGTCGGCCACTCCGGGTGCGGGCCGCGAGCGAGCAGGGGGGAACGGGGCGAGCCGGGTGGCGCCGACGCTCAGGCGGCGCGGGTGTTGCCGAGCCAGGACTCGTACAGGCGACCGTACACCCCGCCCTGGGCCACCAGCTCGGCGTGTGGACCCTGCTGCACGATCCGGCCGGCGTCGAACACCACCACCCGGTCGGCCAGCTCGGCGGTCGAGAGCCGGTGGGCGATGCTCACCGTGGTCCGACCCGACGCC
>CAINRS010000048.1 GCA_903852755.1 uncultured Actinomycetes bacterium
ACCGGACCCGCTCGTGGCGACCATCGTCGCGGACGCGATCACGCTCACGCCCGGCACCCTCACGCTGGACGTCCGCACCGACCCTCCTGCGGTCGAGGTGCACGTCCTCGGACTGGGGGACCCCGACGACGTCCGTGCCGACGTGGCCCGACTCGAACGTCTGGCGCTCCGGGCGCTCACGCCGACCGCACGGACGACGGGCGACGACGGGTCCGCCGGCCGTTCGGCGTCCGGCCCGGTCACGGATCCCGGGGGCCCGACGTGATCGTCGCCGTCGTCGTCGCGAGCGTCCTGCTGGGCGCCGCGGGAATCGTGAGCCTGGTGCACGTCGCCAGGTCGACCAACGTTCCGGACCGGGCCGTGGGCCTGGACCTGCTCACCTCGATCATCATCAACTCGCTCGCCGTGGTCACGGCGTGGTCGTACCTCCCGGGCGTGGTGGTGCTCATCCTCCTGCTCACCCTGCTCGCCTTCCTCGGGAGCGTGGCCGTGGCCCGGTTCGTCGATCGGACCCGGTCGTGATGGACGTGGTGCGCGACGTCGTGGCCGGGGTGCTGCTGGTCTCGGGCGCCGCGCTCGCCCTGGTGTCGGCCATCGGCATGTTCCGGATGCGTGACGTGTACGCCCGGATCCACGTGGCGACCAAGCCCGCCACGCTGTCTCTCGTCGCGACGCTCGCCGCGGCCGCGATCCGTGCCCCGTCGTGGAGCGCCGCCGCACTGCTGGTCCTCGCCCTCGTCCTGCAGCTGTGGACCACTCCGGCCGCCAGCCACCTGCTCGGCCGGGCGACCCGTCGTTCCGGGGTCCCGCCCGCCGTCCCCGATGCCGTCGACGAGTCCTGGTCCGACGACTGAGGGAACGGATCAGGCGTCGGGCACGTCCTCGGGTGCGTCGACCACCACCCACACGGCGTCCAGTCGGAGCTCGACCAGCAGGTCCCGGGCCGGTCCGGGCGGACACGCGACCACGAAGCGACCGCCCCTGCGCTCGGTGCGGAGCGTGGCGGCGAGCAGCACGCCGAGCGCCTGCGGGTCCAGGACCCCCACCGAGGTCAGGTCCACGACCACCGACCCGCCGGCAACCGACTCGAACGCGGCGCGGACCGCCGGGAGCGAACCCAGGTCGACGTCGCCGACGACCCGAACCCGCGACCACGACCCGAGACGATCGGTCGTGACGTCGAACAGCACCCGGTGATCCTACGGCCGGGGACACCACCGGATCCCGGGACGCCCTGCCGAACCTGCCGACCGCCGGTCACGGCCGACCCGTAGCCTCCGTCCCGGGATGCAACGGGCGACCACGGCCACCGACGGGACCGACCCCGCAGCGACGATCCGCGGGTTGCTCGAGGAGTGGTCGGGCGACCCCCGACTCGTCCACGTCGAGCACCAGCCCGGCCGGACCGCCCGGACGGCCGAGCTCGACCCGTCGGTCGACCCGATCGTCAGCGCCCACCTGCCGCAGACCGGACTCTGGACCCACCAGGCCGAGGCGGCCGGAGCGCTGCTGGCCGGCCGGTCCGTCGTGCTCAGCACCGGCACCGGATCCGGCAAGTCCCTCGCCTACCAGCTCCCCGCCGCAGCCGCGGCGGTACGAGGCCGGTCCGTGGTCATGGTGTTCCCCACCAAGGCCCTCGCCCGGGACCAGCTGCGGTCGTTCGCAGCGTGGGGTCTCCCCGGGGTCACCGTCGCCGCCTACGACGGCGACTGCAGCCGTGAGGAGCGCACGTGGGTCCGCACCCACGCCGACGTCATCGTGACCAACCCCGAGATGCTGCACCACGGGCTGCTCCCCGACCACGACCGTTGGGGCCGGTTCCTCGGACGGCTCGACCTGGTCGTGGTCGACGAGCTCCACGTGCTGCGCGGCGTGTTCGGCAGCCACACCGGACACGTGCTGCGACGGCTGCGTCGACTCGCTGCGCTCCACGGGAGCGACCCGACGTTCGCCTTCAGCTCGGCGACGATCGCCGACGCCGACGAGCTGGCCTCGGCACTGTGCGGGCTCCCGGTCACGGCGGTGGACCGGGACGGGGCGCCTCGGGGTGAGCGCACGATCGCGCTGTGGAACCCCGAGGCGGCGGTCGAGGCACTGGACCCGAACCCCGGAGCCGTCGAGGATCCGACCCGCTGGTCGCTGCACGCCGAGACCACGCTCGTCGCCAGCCGACTGGCCCGCAGCGGCCTGCGCACCCTCGTGTTCAGTCGGTCCCGACGCAGCACGGAGCTGGTGGCCGAACAGCTGCGACGGACCCTGCCGGACGACCTGGCCGCCGGGGTGCGCGCCTACCGGGCCGGTTACCTGGCCGAGGAGCGCCGCCGGGTCGAGGCCGAACTCGCCGCCGGCGAACTGTCGGTCGTGGTCGCCACCAGCGCGCTCGAGCTCGGTGTCGACATCGGCGGGCTCGACGCGGTCGTGTTGAGCGGGTACCCCGGCACGACCGCCTCGTTCCGCCAGCAGGTCGGCCGGTGCGGCCGGGAGCACCAGCCGTCGATCGCCGTGCTGGTCGCCGGGCAGGACCAGCTCGACCAGTTCGTCGTGCGCCACCCCGAGTCCCTGTTCGACCGGCCCGCTGACCGGACCGTGGTCAACCTCACCAACCCCGAGGTGATGGTGCCCGAGATCGGGTGCGCCGCAGCCGAACACCCGATCGGCCACCGGGACCGGGACCTGTGGGGTCCGGAACTCGACGACGCCGTCGCCGAACTGGTGCGCACCGGCCGAGCGCGGATCCAACCGGGGGGAGCGCAGGGACCGTCGGTGCACTGGACCGGTCGCGGCGACCCCTCGGCGGCGGTCGGGCTCAGGACCGCAGCTGGGGGTGAGTACCGCATCCGGGTCGAGGGGACGGGTGGAGCCGCGGTCGGACGCAGGACACCGACGGCGATCGCCACGATCGACCAGGCCCGGATCGCCGCGAGCGCCCACCCGGGTGCGATCTACCTCCACCAGGGCCGGGCGTGGAGGGTGGAACGGATCGAGCACGCCGCGAGATCGGTGCTGGTCCGACCGGACTCCGGTGAGACCTACACCCAGGCGCGGTCGACGACCGACCTCCGGATCCTCGACACCGAGGACCTGCGGCCGGTCGGCCTGGCGACCCAGCACCTCGGCACCGTCGAGGTCACGACCGTGGTCACGGGGTACCAGGTGCGCGACGTCACCACGCACGAGGTCCTGGACCGGGTCGACCTGGGTCCGGACGACGGGATCCACCCGTCGGTGCTGCGCACCCGTGCGGTCTGGACCACCTACGACGACGACCTGCTGGACGCTGCCGGGATCGACGAGGCCGACCTGCCGGGCGCCCTCCACGCCGCCGAGCACGCGGCGATCGGGATCCTCCCCGTGATCGCCATCTGCGACCGCTGGGACGTCGGCGGCGTCTCGACCGCCCTGCTGCCCGACACGGGAACGGCCACCGTCTGCATCCACGACGCCCATCCGGGTGGTTCCGGGATCGCCGACCTGGCCCACGCCGAGGCGCTCCGGCACGCCACGGCGACCCTCGACGTGCTGCGGTCGTGCCCGTGCCGCAGCGGGTGCCCGGCGTGCGTGCAGTCGCCGAAGTGCGGCAACGGGAACGAACCGCTCGACAAGGCAGCGGCCCGGCGCCTGCTCGAACACGTCCTCGCACGCCCCTGAGTCGAACTCGTACCGCTGGTTGCTGTGAGCGCAACCAGCGGTACGAGTTCGGGGGTCGGGGGGTCGGGGGGGGTTGGGGGGTCGGGGGGCGGGGGGGCGGGGCGTCACGGACCCTCGACGAGAACGGCGAACCGCTGGCGGAGCCGCAGGCCACCCAGCCCCCGGCCCACGACCGGGACACGCACCGGATCGAGTTCCACCACCACGACCGCCGTCCCACCGGGCTGGAGCCGACCGCTCACGCTCACCCTGGCCCGGTCGCCGAGCCCCTGAGCGGCGACCGACCGCGCTGCCGAGGTGGATCGACCCTCGACGGCGACGGCTCGGGCCGCCACGCGCGCCGCGTGGACGACGACGATCTGGTCCCGGGCGATGAGCACCGTCTGCACCACCACCAGCAGGACCACTGCGACGACCGGGAGCACGAGCGCCGCCTCGACACTGGCCTGGCCGGCGGCGCTCCGTGTCCGGCGAGTCCGGGCCACGGGTCGGCTCAGCCGGCCGAGCTCAGGACGCGTCCGATCACCGCGTCGAACAGACGACCGATCGCACCGGAGCGCGCCACCCAGGCCACCAGTGCGAGCGCCACGGCGGCGGCCCCGATCAGGACGAGGGCGTACTCGACCGTGCCCTGACCCCGCTGGTCCCGCGACGGGAGCGGCGACCAGCACCGCGAGTGGGCCAGGACGACCTGGGCACGCAGCCGACGGATGGGGTCACGTCGGTCGAGGCCCCCCGGTCCGGACGCTCCGGGTGGACCGGGCACCTCGGATCGACCGGGCACCTCGGATCGACCGGACACGCCAGAGGGACCGGCCACCGGGGAGGGTGGGCAGATCGGGGGCGGAGACGACACCCGGGTCGGAGGGGACGCGGCGCGGGAAACAGGGATGGAGACGGTCACGGAAGGGTTCCTCTGGTGGGACGACGGGGGAAGCGCTGGCATCGGAGGAAGGAGTGCCACCGGGCGGTCACGGCGGGCCGACCCGAACGACACCGGGCTCGCCGGGATCGAACTCACCGGACCCGATGTCAACGGGACCGAGCTCACCGGGCCCGACCTGGCCGGATCCGACGTCGACGGGACCGACGTCACCGGACCCGGGATCACCGAGCGAGCCGTTCAGGTCGAGGTCGGCGACGGTCGCGATCCCGACCGGAGCCAGCGTGAGGAGCACGAACGCCGGGAGCAGGAGCACGCAGAGCGGAATCAGCAGGAGCACCGGGAGTCGTCGGATGCGCTGCTCGACGAGGCGGCGGCGACGCAGGCGCACCTGATCCGCGAGCCGACGGAGCGACGGACCCACCGGGGTCCCCGACGTCACACCAGAGGTCAGCGAGATCCGGAGCTCACGGCCGGACCGACCGAGCGAGCGGTCGAGCTCCTCGAGCGCCGTGACGAAGTCGGTCCCCCGGAGCGTCGCGGCCGTGACCGACCGGAGGGCCCGGGCCGTCGGACCGTCACCCGAGTCACCGACCACGGCAACCGCGAGGGGGACCGTGGACCCGGCGTCGACGGCCACGGCGAGCAGGTCCACCGAACCAGCGAGGTCCACCACGGCGTCGTCGGCGAGGCCCGCCCGGGCCGGTTCCCGGGCCGGTGCCCGGTCAGCGGTGAACGGCGTGCGACGACGGGCCCGGACCGACCGGACCGGGACGACACGACCGAACTCAACCGGATCACGGAGCGGGAACGGTCGGCGCACCGCGAGTCGCCAGACGGCGGCCGCCACCAGGGCACCGACGACGAGTCCGCTCACCGGACCGCCCGCCGGACGAGCCGGCCGGCTCCCCAGAGACCGGCGCCGTCGAGCACGACCCCGGCCACCAGGCAGACGCGGCCCGGACCGGTCGAGACCAGCACGTCGGCCACACGCGGGTCGACCAGGGTGAACACGGCAGCGCCGACCAGGGGGAGCGCTGCGAGCGCCCACACCGACGTCCACGCCTGGGTGGTGAGCGACCGGGTCTCGTCCGACAGCTCGATCTCGTCGCTGATCGACGCGACCGCGCCGTCGACCACCGTCGCCAGGTCCCCGGCGGACGCGACCCCGAGGCGGCAGGCCCGGACCAACTGGGCGAAGGGGGCACAGTCGGACCGGGCCGCCACCCCGAGGACGTGGTCGAGGTCGCCCCCTCGGACCAGTCGGGCGTGCAGCACCTCGAGTTCCCCGCCGACGATCCCGTGGTGGTGCTCCCGGGCCGAGGCGAGCGCTTCGACCAGCGTGCAACCGCTCCGGACCGACCGGGCGAGGTCACCGCCGAGCGTCAGGACGGCGAGGGTCGCGTCACGTCCCGCCCGCCGATCGGAGGACCGCCGCAGCACCACCGCAACGGCGATGGCCGCAGGGACCAGCAGGACGACGAGCACGCTCACGCTCCGGTCCCTCCCGGAGCGCCACCGGCCCCGCTGGGCACCACCTCCCGCAGCACGGACCCCAGCGGCGCGTCGGCCGGCAGGTCGTCGCGCACGTCGTGCACCGACGTCACCCCACGACACCCGCCACCGAGCCGGCCGACACCCACCAGGACGTGCACCGCGGCGCGGACCTGGGCGGCCACGGCGGCGAGCGGCAACGGCTCCCCTGCGGCGAGCGAGAGCGTGGCGAGGCGGCGGATCGCCGAGGACGCCGAGTCGGCGTGGACCGTCGACATGCAGCCGTCGTGACCGGTCGACAGCGCCCACACCATGTCGAGCGCCTCGGCCCCGCGGACCTCACCGATGACGAGTCGGTCCGGTCGGAGCCGGAGCGCGGCCCGGACGAGTTCCCGGATGGCCACGCGACCCACCCCGTCGGACGTCCCCGGTCGAGCCTCGAGTCGCACCACGTGGTCGCCGGGGAGCCGGAGTTCGGCGACGTCCTCGATCGTGACGATGCGCTCACCCGGCGGCACCAACGCAGCGAGCGCGTTGAGCAGCGTCGTCTTGCCGGCACCGGTGGCGCCGTGGACAACCAGGTTGCGCCGGGCCCGGACCCGATCAGCGATGATCCCGGCGAAGGGTCCGGCGATGACCGGGAGCGGGAGCACGGTGCTGCGGTGCCGGCGCAGGGCGAGCAGCGGTCCGTCGACGGCGAGCGGTTGGAGCACGACGGCGACCCGTGTTCCGTCGTCGAGTCGGGCATCGACGACCGGGTGGGATCGGTCGGCCCGCCGCCCGAGCGGTCGGACGAGCCGCTCGATGGCCCGCTCGATCTGCCGCCGGTCGAGCACCACCGACGTTCGTTCGAGCCGGCCGTGACGTTCGACCCACACCGGACCCGGCCCGTTGACCAGGACGTCGGTGACCGCAGGGTCGTCGAGCAACGACTCGATCGATCCGAGGCCGACGAGCTCTCCGGCGAGGGAGGTGGCGTGTCGGTCGAGCAGGTCGGTGGCGAGCAACGGTGCCTCGTCCGCGAGCAGTTCCCGCACGACCCCGAACGGGTCAGCGGGCGTGGTCCGATCCCGGACGAACCGCCGCCGCACCCGGGCGAGCGCCCGGTCGAGCTCAGCATCACCGTGCTGCGACGGGGGGTCCGGGTCGGGCGCACCGGTCACGTGAGCCTCCGGGACAGGCTCCGGAGCGTCGGGGGCACCCGGTCGGCGAGGAGGCCGGCGTCGACCCGACGGGCCACGGTGGCGTCGACGTCCACCGACACCACGACCGGCGCGCCGACGACGCGCTCCACGTCCCGTCGGTCGAGCGCACGACCGGGTTCGTCGACCAGGACCACGGCGTCGGGGCGGTGCTCGAGCCGGGCCGCCCGGCGCAGCGCCAGGTAGCACGCCCGGATCACCAGGACCGAGGTGGCGCCCACCACGGGGGACAGCCCGTCCGGGCGCGTCCCGGCATCCACGACGACCACTCGTCCGTCCCCGTCGAGCGACTGCACCAGCCGGGTCACCACCCCGCCGGGCAGCACCCCCGATCCCCTGACGAGCAGGTCGACCGACGGACGGGCCCGACGCACGAGACGGCCGAGTGAGTCCTCGCGCGGATCGGGAGCGGCGGCCCACTCCGCCACACCGGGTCGACCGTCGTCGTCGAGTCCGAACACTGCCGGCAGGTCACCATCGAGGTCGACCAGCAGGACCGGACGCTGCCGGGCGACCGTCGACGCGAGACCCGCAGCGACCACCGTGACGCCGCTCCCACCCTTGACGGCCCAGAGGAGGTACGTGGGCATGCCTGCTCCGTCTGCCGGAGCAGCCCGACGCAGGTCCCGCACCGGTGGACGGCGCCGGGGCACTCGGATCGGGGTCGCACCGGCGGTGTCGGTCAGGGAAGCGGACGTGGCGGGCGACGACCGCCCGGGCGTGTGACGCTAGGCGGACCGCGTCGCCCCGTCACCGGGCGCGGGGGCCCAGTCACCGGGCGCGGGGCCAGGCGGTCCGGGCTCCGGTGGCCGCCCGGGACGGCTCAGACGGCGAGGAGGTCGCGGGCGCCGGTGTCGGAGGACGGGTGCCGCAGCTTCGACATGGCCCGTGCCTCGATCTGGCGGATCCGCTCGCGGGTCAGGTGGAAGTGCTCCCCGACCTCCTCGAGGGTCCGGGGTTCACCGCGGTCCAGCCCGAACCGGAGCTTCAGGATCTCGCGCTCCCGCTCGTCGAGCGGTGAGAGCAGTCGGGTGATCTCGTCCGGCAGCAGTGCCGTGGCGGCGACCTCGAAGGGCGATTCGGCCGAGCGGTCCTCGACCACGTCGCCGAGCTCGGCGTCACCGTCCTCGCGCAGGGGCTCGCTGAGCGAGAGCGGCTCGGCGGCGAAGCGGAGCGCCTCGGTCACCTTCTCCTCGGGCATCTCGACCTCGGCCGCCAGCTCCGAGAGCGTGGCCGGGCGGCCGAACTTGTTCTCGAGCCGGGTCCGGGCCTTCTGCAGTCGGGCGAGGGTGTCGCCGGCGTGGACCGGGAGCCGGATGGTCCGCCCGGTGTTGGCGATGCCCCTGGTGATGGCCTGACGGATCCACCACGTGGCGTAGGTCGAGAACTTGAACCCCTTGCGCCAGTCGAACTTCTCGACGGCGTGCATCAGGCCGAGGTTGCCCTCCTGGATGAGGTCCAGCAGCGGGAGCCCCGAGGCCTGGTACTTCTTGGCGATCGACACGACGAGCCGCAGGTTCGACTGGACGAAGGTGCGCTCGGCGTCCTCGCCCTCACGGGCGGTACGACGCAGCTCCCGCTTGCGGGCCGGCGTCAGGCCCTTGGGGTTGGCATCGAGTTCCTCGCGGGCTGCCACGCCCTGCTCGATGGCCTGCGCGAGGCGCACCTCGTCGTCCTTGGTGAGGAGCGGGTACTGCCCGATGTCGGTCAGGTAGAGCCGGACCAGGTCCTCTTCGTCGCGCTCGACTCGATCTCTCGCCATCTGGCACCTCTCGCTGTGTCCAACTGCTCCGTCGGCCCGCCGCCCAGTCCCGGTGTACCGCCCGCTCGGGGCGGGGCACCGGTCACCCGACCTGACGGACGTCCTCCGGGACGGCTGGCCGCCTGGCCGACCCGGGTCCGTGTTGCGGATTGTCTGCGGAACCCCACGCCACGGTGAACCTCGAGTGACGTAGGGATCCACTGTACGGGTCGAGTCAAGCCCCTCCACCCGGCGCGTTCGGAGTTTCAACTCGCTCGGTGGCCATCGGCACACCCAGCGTGGCAATCCAGCCCGACTGGCGCCGACCCGGCCGAATGACACTCGTCACACCGGCGCCAGGGTCCGGTGTCAGGGGCCTGCGAGTTCGGCGAGCAGCGCCTCGTCGACCGGCCGGCGCGACTGCTCTCCCAAGCGTGCGAGGTGCCGCCGGACCGTGGGTGAGCCGATCGGACTGGCATCGGCGACCACCCTGCGACAGCCGGCGGCGAGCACCGCTGCACCCTGCTGCTCGAGCTCGAGCGCCATCGCCGGGTCGGCACCACGGACCTGCTCGAGGAGCGCGGCCCACCGGTCGAGGCCGTCCCCGCGGACGAGGGACGCCACCGGGAACTCACGGAGCTCGGGGAGCCGGGCCCGCAGCACACCTGCGGCTGACACGTGTGCGTTGATCCGGCGGGCGAGTTCGACCACCTGCTCGTCGTCGGCCGCCCCCGAGGCGAGCACCTCGCCGAGCGCCGCGGCGATGCCCTCCGAGGCCCACACGAGCCGACCGAGCCGGGGCGCCTCCCGGGTGAGGGATCCGGAGGGACCGGTCGGAGGTCTCACGAGCCACCTCCGGGGACGATGCGGTACCCGTTGGTGATGCGGTACCCGTTGGTGATGGGGAGCCGTCGGTCGCGGCCGAACGCCTTGTTCGAGATCCGGATCCCCGGGGGTGACTGGCGACGCTTGTACTCGGCGAGGTCGACCAGCCGGACCACCCGGGCCACCAGCTCCGGAGCGTGGCCGGCGGCGAGGAGTTCCTCGCTCGTGGCGTCACCGTCGACGTAGGCCTCGATGAGCGGGTCGAGCACCTCGTAGGGCGGCAGGCTCTGCTGGTCGTGCTGGTCCTCCCGGAGCTCGGCCGACGGCAGCTTGGTCAGGATCGACTCCGGGATGACCGGCGCACCGTCCCGGGCGTTGCGCCACCGGCAGAGCTCGTAGACGAGCAGCTTGGGGACGTCCTTGATGACGGCGAGGCCACCCGCAGTGTCGCCGTAGAGCGTCGAGTACCCGACCGCCGTCTCGCTCTTGTTCCCGGTGGTGAGCACCAACCAGCCGAACTTGTTCGACAGCGCCATGAGCAGCACCCCCCGGATCCGCGACTGGAGGTTCTCCTCGGTGAGGTCGACCGGAAGGTCGCCGAAGCTCGGAGCGAGCATGTCGAGGAGCGCCTGGTGCGCCGGCTCGATCGGGATCGTCCGGGCATCCACACCGAGGTTCCCGGCGAGCTCGAGCGCATCGGTCACCGAGTGGTCCGAGGAGAACCGCGACGGCATCAACACGACGTGCACGGACTCCGGCCCGAGCGCATCGGCGGCGATCGCGGCCACGAGCGCCGAGTCGACCCCACCCGAGAGCCCGAGGGTCACCTCGGAGAACCCGTTCTTGCGCACGTAGTCCCGCACCCCCAGGCAGAGCGCGGCCCAGACCTCCTCGGGTCCGTCCGGTGAGCGTTCGACCACCGGCTCCGGTGCCGGTGCACGATCACCCGCAGGTCCGCTGACGCGCACCACGCCACCGGCCGCCGGCGCGGTCGGTGCCGGGCCGACGGCCACGTCGAGGACCACTTCGGACTCGGTGAAGCGCGGGAGCCGGGCGAGCACCGATCCGTCGGCGTCGAGCACCACGGAACCGCCGTCGAACACCAGGTCGTCCTGTCCGCTCACGAGGTTGAGGTAGACGACCGGGACCCCGCACTCGGCCACACGTCGGCGGAGGACCTCCTCACGCACGGCCTGCTTGCCCACGTGGAACGGCGAGGCGTTGATGTTCAGGACCACCTGGGCACCGAGGCCACAGGCCCGGGCGACCGGACCGTCGTCGAGCCACACGTCCTCGCACACCGTCACCGCGGTCCGGATCCCACCGATCTCGACCAGCGGCTGACCCGCCGGTCCCGGGTCGAAGTACCGGGGTTCGTCGAACACGGCGTAGTTGGGCAGCGCCTGCTTGCGGTAGCTCGTGACCACCTGCCCGCCGTGGATCACCGCTGCGGCGTTCCACGGGCCGTCCGCCGGATCGTGGGGATCGGCCCCGCGGTGACGGTGGCCCTCGACCCACCCGACCACCGCAGCGCAGTGGCCGTCGACCGCAGCGGCCAAGGTCGCGACCGCTTCCTGCTGATCGGCGACGAACCCGGGCTTCAACAGCAGGTCCTCCGGCGGGTACCCCGAGATGGCCAGCTCCGGGAACAGCGCGACGTCGGCACCGGCCGCATCGGCACGCTGCCAGGCACGCACGACCCGCTCGGTGTTCTCCCGGAGGGCACCGACCGTCAGGTCCAGCTGGCACAGGGCCACTCGCAAGCTCGGCACCGCCTCAGGGTAGGCAGCGCGAGGCCACCGACCGAACCCCGGCTCCGCAGCGGGCCCCGGACGGGACGGAGGGGGCCCCGGACACTCCGCAGCGGGTCCCGGACGCGACGGAGGGGACCCCGAGGGGTCCCCTCTCTGTCGTCCCGTCCACCGACCACCCTGTTCGGGGCCGGGAGACCGCTCCGATGTCGGAGAGCTCAGCTCGCCGCCGAGCAGACCGTCTCGGTGATGAGCCGCGTGACCACGTACGGGTCGCAGTTGGCGTTCGGGCGACGATCCTCGATGTAGCCCTTCTGGTCCTGCGCCACCTGCCACGGGATCCGGATGGACGCACCCCGGTCGGACACGCCGTAGCGGAACTCCGTGTAGTGCGCCGTCTCGTGCAGACCGGTGAGCCGGTCCTCGTACCCGTGGCCGTAGCCGGCGAGGTGCTCCTCGACCTTGCCGGGGCCGCCGATCGCCTCACAGGCGGCGATCACGGCGTCGTAGTTCTCGCGCATCTGCTTGGTCGAGAAGTTCGTGTGGCAGCCGGCCCCGTTCCAGTCGCCCTTGATGGGCTTGGCCGAGATCGAGGCGTTCACCCCGAAGTCCTCGGCGATGCGGAACAGGAGGTAGCGGGCCATCCACATCTGGTCGGCGACCTCGAGGGTGCCGGCCGGGCCGATCTGGTACTCCCACTGACCGAGCATCACCTCGGCGTTGGTGCCGGAGATGTCGAGCCCGGCCTCGAGGCACGCCGTCGTGTGCGCCTCGACGATGTCACGGCCGGCGATCTCGACGGCACCGACGCCGCAGTAGTACGGGCCCTGGGGGGCCGGGTAGTAGTAACCCTCGTTCGGCCAGCCGAGCGGACGGCCCTCCTTGAAGAACGTGTACTCCTGTTCCATGCCGAACCACGGCTCGAACGACGCGTACTGCTTCGCCACCGCCTCGCACGCAGCCCGCGTGTTCGTGGGGTGCGGCTCCATCGTCCCCGGCAGGAGCACCTCGTTGAGCACGAGCACGTCGTCCCCGCCGCGGATCGGGTCCGGGACGGTGTAGACGGGGTTCAGCACGCAGTCCGAGTCGGACCCCTCGGCCTGGTTGGTCGACGACCCGTCGAACCCCCAGATGCCCGGATCGGCGCCGTCGGCCAGGATCTTCGTCTTGGACCTGATCAGCGGCACCGGCTCGGTTCCGTCGATCCAGATGTACTCAGCCCGATACGCCACGAGATCACTTCTCCTTGATTGATCGCCCCGCCACTCCGGCGGCGCTGGCCCGATACTTGCCCGATACTGACACCCCCGTCGAACGCCACCGGCCGGAACGGCACGGCACGGCGCCCTGGAGAGCCCGAAGAGCGTCCCCGCCCGGCTTTTCGCCGCCTTTTCGGAGTTGTGAACGCCGCGTGAACCGGTGGCCGCACCCTTCCGGAGGGGGCCGTCGCCTGCTACACCGCACGGCGAGGGTGCCCGGTCGGTCCGCAATGTCGTTCCGTGGCCCCCGGGAACACCGGACCCGTAGATTGAACGGATGGCCGACGACGTGAACTTCGGGACCTTCGACGACACCACCGCCGACCACCAGCGCGACTACGTCCTGCGTGCGGTCGAGGAGCGCCGGGTCCGCATGATCCGACTGTGGTTCACCGACGTGCTCGGCCAGCTCAAGTCGGTGGCCATCTCGCCGGTCGAACTCGACGCAGCGTTCGACGAGGGGGTGCAGTTCGACGGCTCGGCGATCGACGGCTTCAGCCGCGTGCAGGAGAGCGACGTGCTCGCCTTCCCCGACCCGAACTCGTTCCAGCTCATGTCGACCAGCCGGGGGGGTTCCGGCGACGACGTGACCGCCCGCATCTACTGCGACATCGCCAACCTCGACGGCACGCCGTTCGAGGGTGACCCCCGACAGGTCCTCCGCCGCAACCTCCGGCGCGCCGCGGAGTCGGGGTACGAGTTCATGTGCGCCCCGGAGGTCGAGTACTTCTACCTGGCCTCCGACGACACCGCCGGGCCACCCCGGCCCCTCGACCAGGCGAGCTACTTCGACCTGACGACGTTCGACGAGACCACCGACATCCGGCGGCGCACGATCCAGCGGCTCGAGACGAGCGGGATCCCCGTGGAGTACTCGTTCCACGAGGACGCCCCGTCCCAGCACGAGATCGACCTCCGCTACACCGACGCGCTCGCAATGGCCGACAACGTGATGGCCCTGCGGATGATCGTCCGTGAGGTGGCCGTCGCCTCGGGCGTGCACGCCACGTTCATGCCCAAGCCGATGGAGGGCGTGCAGGGATCGGGAATGCACACCCACCTGTCGCTGTGGCAGGGCGACACGAACGCGTTCTTCGACCCCGATGCCGAGTACGGGCTGTCCAAGGTCGCCCGGGCGTTCATCGCCGGGGTGCTGCGCCACGCCGGCGAGATCACCGCCGTGACCAACCAGCTCGTCAACTCCTACAAGCGGCTGGTCGCCGGGTTCGAGGCGCCGGTCCACATCAACTGGGCCCGCAACGACCGCTCCGCGCTCATCCGGGTGCCCGTGCCCAAGCAGAACAAACGGGAACAGGGGACCCGGATCGAGTACCGGTCGATCGACGCCGCCTGCAACCCCTACCTGGCGTTCTCGGTGCTCCTCGCCGCCGGCCTGGCCGGCGTCAACGGCAACTACGAGCTCGGACCCGAGCTCACGACTCCCCCACTGAGCGAGTCCGACCGCCGGGTCGACGACGCCGACCTGCTCCCGAACAACCTGGCCGCTGCCCTCGAGTGCATGGAGCAGTCCGACCTGGTCCGAGAGGCGCTCGGCGAGCACATCTTCGAGTGGTTCCTCCGCAACAAGCGGGCCGAGTGGGGCGCGTACCGGACCCACGTGTCGAGCTTCGAGCTCGAGCGGTACCTCAGGACCTGGTGATGGACCCGATCCTGATCTGGCCGGATCCACCACCGCCGGACCTGGTCCGGGTCCTCGACCTGGCCGGCCTGCCGTGGGTGGCGGTGCCCGACGAGTCGGCAGCGGCGACGCTCACCTACCCCGTGGCGGTGGTCTCGCTCGAGGACGACGTCGAACTGGGGTTCACCACCGCCCAGGCGCTCCGGAGGGGCGACCTGCAGTCGGCGCCGGTGCTGCTGCTCGTGCGGGGGACGGCGCTCCCGGACCTCGCATCACGCCACAGCTGCTTCGACGACTTCTGCGTGGTCCCCGCCCACCCGGCCGAGCTCGAGGCGCGGGTCCGGCACCTGATCGCCAGCGACCCACTGCACGCCCCGGCACCCGAGCTCATCCAGTACGACACCCTGGTCCTGAACCTCGAGACCTACCAGGCCGCCATCGACGGCCAGCCGCTCGACCTGACGTACATGGAGTACGAGCTGCTCAAGTTCCTGGCGTCGAGCCCGGGCCGGGTGTTCACCCGGGAGGTGCTGCTGTCGCGGGTGTGGGGCTACGAGTACTACGGCGGTGCCCGGACCGTCGACGTGCACATCCGCCGACTGCGGGCGAAGCTCGGCGAGGTCCACGCCGGACTGATCCAGACCGTGCGGTCCGTCGGCTACAAGTTCGGCGAGGCCCGCTGGGGTTGACGCGACCCGGGCCGGGGGTGTCCCGCCGGCCCGACGTGACCGTCGGAGGACCGCCTCAGACGTTCAGCTCAGACGTTCAGGTCGACGAGTTCGCTGTCGGGGTGCAGGTACTCGACGTCCTTGGACAGCGTCTGGCCGAGGATCACGGCGAGCACGCCACCGGTGATGATGAACACCACGGGGAGGACCACCAGCAGGGCGACGGCGAGGATCAGCGCGGGGATCATGGTCTCAGTCTGCCCCGAGGAAGGCCCACGCCTCCACCTCGACGAGCGCTCCGATCGGCAGTTCCGCAGCTGCGATGGCCGACCGGGCGGGCGGGGTGCCCGTGAAGGTCTCCAGGTAGACCCGGTTCATCTCGGCGTAGTCGTCCATCGAGGTGAGGAACACCGTCGTCTTGACCACGTCGTCGACCGTGGCACCGTGCTCGGCGAGCCGGTCGACGAGGTGCCCGAGGGCGACCCGGAGCTGCTCGGCCATGGTTCCGGGCAGGCCCTCGGGGGTGAGGCCCACCTGTCCGGACACGACGACCCAGTCACCGGCGCGCACCACCGGTGTGTAGGGGGGTCGGTCGCTCACGACCCCACCCTAGGCGGGCCGACCGTCCAACCGAGTCGACCCGTCGGCAGGTCGGCCGGGAAGCCCTGCCGCCGCCACTCGGCGATCGCCGTGGCGACGAAGACCGCCGAACTCACTGCGAGCGGCTCCACCCCGGGGTCAGGTTCGACGTGCTCCACGGTGATCCGGGGCACCTCCGCCGGCCGCAGCACTCCCAGCGACCGGACCGTGAGGTCGTGCGGAGTGCCGTCCTCGTCGACGGCGACCGACTCCGAGCAGATCCACCCGAGCGCCATGTGCACGGCGCCGATGCAGTAGGAGCGGAGCACGATCTCGTCGAGCGGGTCCCCGGCCACGACCCGGACCCGGACGGCGTCGCCGTCGACGGAGACGGTCGCCGACCCGCCATCGGGTTGGTGGACCGTCACGTCGTCGTCGGTCAGCCCGAGCGCGGGGAGGTCCACCCCGGCCGCAGCACACACCAGGAGCGCCTCGGCCCACCCGGCCGCCCGCAGGTGGACCGAGGTCGGCGGACCGGCGACCTCGACCTCCTCGACCACGAGTCCAGGCGCGACCCGGGCCACGGCCTGCGCCACCCCCGGGGTCCGGACCACGCGGAGCACCCCGCTCCCGTCCCGCCGGACCCCTCCGGCGACCGGCGGGCGCTTGGCGCCCAGGCGGACGCAGTCCTCCCGACTCCAACGGGCGACGACGGTGCGACCCGATCGACCGGCGAGCTCGACGGCGGTCCCCGGCAACGGACTGGTCCGCTTGCCGCCGAAGGCGCCGCCGTTGGCCGCCACCGGAGCCGGTGTGCCGCCGGGGTCGCACCACGAGCAGTCGGTCTCGAGGTAGGCCGCGTCGACCCACGACGTGCGCAACGTGGCCGCCCACTCGCCCGGGGGAACCTCGAGGGGTGGCAGGGCGGCGACCGTCGTGCGTCGACCCGGGACGACGCCGGCGACCTGCCGGGACGAGGACGCGTCGTCGGCCACGACCCACTCGCCGTCTCCACCGACCACCGCCACGGCCGCGTCGGCGGGGGCGGTGTCCGATGCGAACCCGGCCCGCCCCAGGACGACGTCGGGGCCGACGCGCTGCGGCGCCCCGAGCTCGAGGGTCGCCCGGCGCCCGGCGGCGTCGAGGTCCCGCTCAGCGTGGGCACCACCGCCTCCGGTCGCCACGAGTGCGGCCGCCTCGACGATCGTCTGCCAGCCCGTGCACCGGCACAGGTGGGCGGCGAGCGCCCGGTCGACCGCCGCCCGGTCAGCGAGCCGGTCGGGGTGACGGTCCTCGAGGCCGGCGAGCCGCACGATGATTCCGGGGGTGCAGAACCCGCACTGCGAGGCGCCGGTGGACACGAAGGCGTCCACCCACCGGTCGCGCTGGTCCGGGTCGAGCCCTTCGAGCGTGGTGACGGCCCGACCGAGGACCCGACGCACCGGAGTCACGCACGCAACCCTGGGCGTACCGTCCACCAGCACCGTGCAGCACCCGCACTGACCCTGCGGGGCGCAACCGTCCTTCACCGACGACAGGCCGAGGGCGCGCAGGGCGTCGAGCAGCGACGCCGCAGCTGCCGGAGGGTCGACCCGGGCACCGTTGACGATGATCACGTCGGCCCGCTCACGTCGGCCGCCTCACGTCGGCCCGCTGCCACTGCGTCGACCGGCGGCGACCAGAGCCCGTCGAGCAGCTCGACGGCCGTCGCCGTCGCCGCTGCCGCACCGGAGGGATCGAGCCGGGCCGGGAAGCGGTAGGCCCACGGAGCGACCTCGACCTCGTAGCCGCCCTCGTCGTGCGCGGCCTCGGTCGCGAGGTAGCTGATCGACCCGTCGGTCACGCTGGCGAACATCGTCGCCCGGGCAGGTGAGGCGTCGATGACCGCCGAGCCGAGCTCCGAGAACGTCTCGGCCCCGTAGGCGACCAGCGCCACGTCGCCGATCCGGGCCGCCCCGACCCGGAGCGGCACCGCCCACCGTCCGTCGACCGCCGCGATGGTCGGCTCCCACGGGTAGCGGCGACGCAGCAGCGGCTCCCCGAGCGGGGCGGCGGCGGGCGGCAGACCCGCCAGCCCCAGCAACGGCTCCACGTAGGACCGCGGCGGCTCGGCGTCGTCGACCGGTGCGAGCGTCGGGATCCACACGTCTCGTCTGGCGACGGCGACGGGCACGCCACCGAGCTGCTCCGGACCCTGCTCCACCGAGGTCACCACGGCGTCGGCGACGGCGGCACCCACCCGCTCGGCGCTGTCGAACTGATCCGGCACGTCCCAGGACACGAGCGGGTTGACGTCGGCGCCCGCTCCCTGGACGAACACGACGGTGCCTCCCAGCTCCCGCTCCACCTGCGCCCGCATCGGGCCGATCCAGTCGCTCGAGACCGCCAGGTTCTGCGGACCGAGCGTGGTGCCGTGGCAGGCGAAGGCGACCAGCGTCGCGAGCCGACGGCCCGTGGCGGCCCCCGTCACCCCGAGCACCCTGACGGTCCGGTCGCACGGACCCTCGGGGTCCACCCCGATCTCGACGCGACCGTCGGCCGTCCGCTCCCGGCGGTTGGCCGCGACCTCGGCACGGCCCTCGCTCCACTCGATCCGCGCCGGTGTCGCCACCCGTCCGGCGGCCCGGACCGCAGCCACCACACGGTCGACGAGCAGGTCGACGTACCGGCGGTCACGTCGTCGGGACCGGGCGTCGGCGAACGAGATGGGACCCGAGTGCGTGTGGGTGCAGCACACGAGGACCTCGACGCCCGGCAGCGCCGAGCGGATCCGGTCGACGGTGCGCTCGTTCACCGTCAGCAGGTCCACCGAGACGACCGCCACCCGGCGGACACCGTCACCGAGCACGAGCGCGGTCGCCCAGACGTCGTCGTGCACCCCACGGTTCCCGCGCCAGCGATCCCCGTACCCGACGAGGAAGACACCGCGGGGCGGCGTGATCCGGCGGCGAGCGACCCCGGCGACGAGCCCGGACGACGACGACCGGACGGACGCTCCACCCAGGACCACTGCGCCTCCTCGACTCGACCCGACCGTCGCCGATCCTACCGACGGGGCCACCGACGGGCGCACGCCCGGACCGCAGTGACGCCGCTACCGTCGTCGGGGTGCACCCGGACCGGACGCAGCGAGCCGACCGCCGGAGCGTGTTGCGCGGGTTCGGAGCCGCCGCGCTCGGCGCCGTGGTCGCGACGTCGTGCCGGTCGCAGGGGTCGCCCACCGTGCCCGCGGGCGAGGCGGCGGCGCTGCCGTTCCGTCTGGTCGCCGCCTTCCCGACGGGCATCCCGTACGTTCCCGCCGGCCCGGCGGTACGACTGCCGTTCCAGGTCGCCCGGATCGACGGTTCGCTCGTCCAGGACCTCCCCGACCCGTTCGAGCTGACGATCTGGCGCGACGACCGACAGGTCGGCGACCCCGTGCGGGTCCGGCCGGAGACCGACGGGACCTCCACCTACCTGCCGCTCCCGGCGGTCTTCGACGAGGCGGTCGACTACGAGATCCGCGGCAACCTCGAGGGGACCGATCTCGTGGCACCGGTCGAGGTGGTGCCGCCCGACACGGTCACGACGCCACCGGTCGGAGCACCCATGCCCCCGTCGGCGACCGCGACCGACGAGCGCCCGCTCGACGTCAACCCGATCTGCACCCTCAACCCGCAGTGCCCGTGGCACACCGTGTCGCTCGACGCCGCGCTCGGATCCCGGTCGCCCGTGGCGCTCGTGATCGGCAGCGACGTCTACTGCACCGACGATCGGTGCGGTCCGTCACTCCAGAACTTCGTCGCCGTGGCCGGGGAGTTCCCGACGGTCACGTCGATCCACGCCGAGCCGTTCCGGAACCCCAAGATCGAGACGTTCCCCGACGACGTCAACCGGACCGAGGTCGCGACCGTGCTCGGGGTCGAGTGGGAACCCGCAACGTTCTTCGTGGATCGCTCCGGAGCGATCGTCGGCCGGGCCGACGGGATCGTCGGGGCCGGCGAGCTGAGGCAGCTGTTCGCCGGGATCGCCTGAGGGCTCAGCTGAAGGACTGGCCGCAGCCGCAGGTGCGCTGGGCGTTCGGGTTGGTGATGGCGAACCCGGACTGGTCGAGGCCGTCCTTGTAGTCGAGCGTGGCGCCGTGGAGCAGCTGGGCGCTCGACGGGTCGACGACCACCCGCACCACCTTGGTGGCCTGGGCGACGGATCCGGTGACCGCCTCACCACCGTCCTCACCGAACTCCTGGGTGAGGTCATCCTCGGCGACGTCGGAGTCGAAGAACATCTCGTAGGCGAAGCCCGAGCACCCGCCGGGGCGCACGGCGACCCGCAGCGCGAGCTGCTCGTCGCCCTCGGCCTCGATCAACTGGGCCACCTTGGTCGTGGCGGCGGGGGTGAGCGTGATCATGTCGACTGCCTCCTGGTCCGAACGGGCTGAATACTACCGGCTCCCACCGTGGAAAGACAGGCGCCACCCGACCGGGACACCGTCCCGGGAGGTGCCGTCCGGCGGGTCCCCGTCACGACGACGGCTCCAGGCTGACCGTGCACGGCGACCGGTGCGAGAGATCGTGGAACTCGCCCACTGCGGCCCCACCGACGGTGTCGACGAATCCCTCGAGGACCCCGCGGTGGAGCGAGCAGACGACCTCGGGGTTCCGCTCGGCGAGTTCGGCGAAGGGGCAGTGCCCGAAGGCGACGGTCGTCACCCCGTCGTCGGTGACGCTCGCAGGGTCGAACCCCATGTCCTCGAGCAGGCAGAGCGTCGCATCGACGCAGGACCCGCGCTCGGCGGCCGGCGAGTGGGCCAGCACCCGACCCTGTCGCCGACCGGCCTCGACGGCGGGTTCGGCGTCCACCCCAAGGTCGACGACCACGTCGAGGAGCATCCGGGCGACCATCGGGTACACCGGGGGTTCGAGCCCGAGCGAGGGCGAGTGTGCGCTCAGCTCGTAGAGCTTCTGCGGACGGCCCACCCCGCCACTGGTGTCGGGGCGGACGTCGAGCAGCCCCACCTCCCGCATGCGCTCGAGGTGCGGCCGCACCGTGTTCGGGTGCAGGTCCAGGGTGGCGGCCACCTCGGCGGTGGCGAGCGGCCGGGGCGACCGGGCGAGCTCGAGGTAGATGGCGTACCGGGTGTTGTCGCCGAGCGCCTTGAGCAGGTCCAACCGGGAGGGGGTGTCGTCGCCGGACGTCACACCGTGAGCATACCCCCGACCACGAATTCACCGGTCGAGACCGGTAAAATGCGGCGGTGAGCGCAGCCGGACCCGACCTCCCGACAGAGGACGACGTCCTCGGACTGCTCCGAGGCGTCGTCGACCCGGAGCTCGGACTCGACATCGTCGAACTGGGCATGGCCAAGGGTGCGCGGATCGATCCGGACGGAGTGGTGCACGTGGCAGTCGCCCTCACCACCTCCGGCTGCCCCCTGCGGGCGCAGATCCAGCGGGACGTCCGGGCGCGGGTCGGATCGCTCCCCGGGGTCACCCGGGTCCGCATGGACTGGAGCGAGCTGAGCGCCGAGGAGAAGGCGACGGCGATGGCGCGGGCCCGGCGCCACATCGCCGAGCGCACCGAGCAGACCGCCGTACCCAGCAGGACCAAGGTGGTGATGGTGGCGTCGGGCAAGGGGGGTGTCGGCAAGTCGTCGGTCACGGTCAACCTGGCCGCCGCGCTGGCTGCGAGCGGACTGACCGTCGGGGTCCTCGACGCCGACATCTGGGGCTTCTCGGTCCCCCGCATGCTCGGCCTCGACGGTCGGCTCGAGGCCGAGGGCACCCCGCCACGGATCCGCCCCCAGGAGCTCGCCGTCGGTGACGGCCTCCTGCGAGTCGTGTCGATGGGGTTCCTCGTCGACGACGAGGAGTCGGCCCTCATGTGGCGGGGGCTCATCCTCAACCGTGCCGTCCAGCACTTCCTCGAGGACGTCGACTGGGGCGACCTCGACTACCTGCTCATCGACATGCCACCCGGGACCGGTGACGTCCAGATGGGTCTGGCGCGCATGCTCCCGCGGTCCGAGATGATCGTGGTGACCACTCCGTCGCTCAACGCCCAGAAGGTCGCCGTCCGTGTGGTCGACATGGGACGCAAGAACTACCTGCGGATCGTCGGGATCGTCGAGAACATGTCCGTCTACGTGGACGACACCGGCCGCGAGCACCACATCTTCGGGCGGGGTGGCGGCCGTGCGCTCGCCGAGGCGTGCGGGGTCGAACTGCTCGGTGTCATCCCGATCGAACCGGAGGTCGCCCACGGCGGTGACCACGGGGCGCCGGCCGCGCTGGGGAACGGACCCGCAGCTGCGGCATTCTCCGACCTCGCCCGCGTCGTCACCGAGGCCATCCCGGTCGCCGAGCTCGAGGGCTGCACCGCCCGCATGCTCGCTGCGGTCGACGAAGCACTCGCCGCCGCCGAGGCCGCCGGCTGATCCGAACGACGGTCAGTCGCCGACCGGCAGACCGCTGGTGGCGTCGTAGAGACCGCCAGTGGCCTCCGGGTCCCCGGGCAGTCGGATCCGCCAGCCGTGGGGTGACTCCTCGAGGAGCGGCACGATGGCGGGCACCTCGTTGATGGCCCGCACGTGGTCGAGCACCGCTGCCGCCGACCCGAACCGGTCGAGGGCCACGAGCGTCCGGATCGTCGGGAAGATCATCGTGAACTCACCCCGCTCGTGCGCCTCGAGCGCCCGGCCGGGTGACATCCAGTGGGTCCCGATGAGCTCACGGTCGTCGTGGCGGACCTCCTGGTCGCCGGGGACACGGGCCACGAAGAACCGGGTGTCGTACCGACGTGGTGCACCGAGCGGCGTGACCCACCGGGCGAAGTAGTGCAACGAGGCTGCGTCGAGGAGCAGGTCCTCCTCACCGAGCACCTCGAGCAGCGTCCGGCGACCGGCGTCCACGTCCGCCCGGTGACGGGCCCACCTCGAACCGACCGGATCGTCCGACCGGCGGACCCGACGACCCGCCATGTCGACGGCGAGCAGGACGTCGGCCTCCTCGAACGCCTCGCGCACGGTCGCGACCCAGTACGCCAGTCCCCCGGCCGGGAGGTCGAGCCGCAGCGAGGCCTGCTCGTCGTCGAGTCCGTGCACCCGGGTCGCCCACCCCTCGAGGGCGTCCTGGTCGTCGACGCCCCCACCGGGGAACACGTAGGCGCCGCCGACGAAGTCGGACCGCAGGTTCCGCTGCATGAGGCAGACCTCGAAGCCGTCGCCGTCGTGGCCGTCCCGCAGGAGCACCACCGTCGCCGCCGGTCGCACCGGCACGGAATCCGGATCGTCGACCGGTTCGACGAGGACGCCGCTCACTGCGGACGGTCGGCGACAGGACCGCCGGGATCGCCCCCGGCGGGATCACCTCCGGCAGCGGGGAGCTCGATCGGCCGGTGCACCTCGACGTCGATCACCTCCGCCTCCACGACCGGGCCGTCGGTCCGGCGACCGAACGGGTCGTCGGCACCGACGGTCGTGAACCCGCCGTCCACGACGACCGTGTGGATCCGGAACGAGCCCGGCGGGAACCCGAACCCACCGGTCGGGAACGGCCCGGAGCCACCGACGACCGAGCCGCTGCCGCGTGCGACCCGCCGCTCCCACCACGCCAGCACGGGGCGGCGGCACCGGGACCGGACGGGCGGGACGAGCAGGAGGAACCCTGCCGCCGCGCTCAGGAACCCCGGGACGAGCAGCAGTGCGCCTGCGGCGAGCACGAGCAACCCGTCGATCGCCGAGTCCGTCGCCGGCCGCCCCTCGAGCAGGTCGACCCGTGCCCTGCGGGCCACGGACGCCCCCTGGCGGGCGACGAGCACGAGTCCGCCGACAACGCACGCCACCACGGCGAGCAGTGTCCAGCCCCACCCGATCAGCCCGGCGACGGCGACGACCGACCAGACCTGCGCGCACACCAGCGCAGCCGTGACCACGAGTCGGACGAGTGCTCTCACGCCCGAGAGCCTACGTCGGCGCCGGTGACGGCCGAACCGGGAATCGGGGGCTCGTGAGCGCGGACTCAGGTGGGCCGGGGCTCAGCCGGCCTGCTGGAGCAGCTGGCTCCGTTCGGACTCGTTGAGTCCTCCCCAGACCCCGTGCGGTTCGCGGATCTCGAGCGCGTAGTCGAGGCACTCCGGACGTGCCGAGCACTCGGCGCAGATGGCCTTGGCCCGGCGTTCCCGCTCGAGCCGGTCGCTCTTGCGCTCGAAGCTCGGCGGTGGGAAGAAGACCACCGCCTGCGGTCCCCGGCACGCCGCCCGGTCCTGCCACGTGATGCGTGATGGTTGTGCACTCACCGATCGACCCCCCAGTCTCGGCGCGCTCCGACCCTAGGCACGGGCTGGGACAGCGAACAAACATCAATTCGCGAGCGGAATGCTCGCGTCAGTGAGCAGTCGAGCCGCGGCCGCGTCGCATCTCCCGGTAGTCGACCGCCCCCCCGGTCTCGGGCTCGACCTCGAGCACCAGTCCGTCGATGGCGAGGACCCGGACCGGGTCGCCGGCCGGGATGGGCGTGGCGCGGTTGGTCCGGGCCCGCCAGAGCCCCCCGAGCACCTCGACGGTGCCCTCGGGATCAACCGGCCCGACCGCAGTGCCGAGCTCGTCGACGAGCTGCTCGCGACCGATCGTCGGGGTGCCGAACCGGGTGCGGACCATGGCCGGCATCCCCGAGAACGCGACCACGGCCATCCCGACGATCCCCACGAGGAGCGCGATCCAGGTCGGCCGGAACTCCGTGAGCAGGAACACCGACCCGATGGTGAACGCTGTCATGCCGATGATCGTCCAGGCGCGCGGGATGCCCGTCTGCACGTCGATCGCGATCCCGACCACACCC